>DAOVFE010000300.1 GCA_030673085.1 Anaerolineales bacterium
GATCAAGTCAGCTTTACTACATGGTGGCAATCTGGATGCAAGGCAATCCTATCAGCGCGGCTATCAGCCATTTGGATGAATTTTAAAAGCTTGCTGGCAGTGAATGGCTTGATATATTTGGCGCCGTTGATTCTTTTAGGCGCGAAGCGATTATGGCGAGAGTCATTAATCAGATTGACGAGTGTCTATCTGGCAGTATTGTTTTTATTTATGAGTTTTATATTTCCCTTTGCTGGGGAGCGGGGAGCTTTCTTCCATTCGAGTTCAGCGCTTATGCCTATTTTTTGGAGTTTGGCTCCTGTTGGTCTAGAAGTTGTGACGGGCTGGGCAGCGGCGCGGCGGCAATGGCAGCCTGAGGAGGCAATCCGCGTATTGGGAGCTGGCATGATTGTATTGGCGGCCGGCCTTTCCGCAGGTATTTTTTGGCATCGAATAATTGGATCTCAATCTCAACCGGTTCACTGGGGAGAGAAAATGCACTCTTATGAGGAGATTGGCGAACAAATTATCGAATTGGATTCAAGCCCTGGAATTGCTGCGGTAAACGATCCCCCTGGGTTCTACCTTGCCACAGGGTTTTCCTCGGTTGTTATCCCAAATGGAGATTCGGACGCTCTTCGGGAAGTGGTTCATCGATATGATGTGAGGTGGATCGTTCTTGATAGCGATCGTCCAACCGGACTTGAAACCCTTTATGATAATCCAACGAGCTTGGATTGGCTTAAGCCAGTCGATGAGCTCCTAGATATAAAAGGAATGCCGATATACTTATTGCAAGTTGACCAGGCGGAGATAATGCCATGAATACAAGGCAAATCCCGAGCCCGCGGCAAAGGATATGGGGAAGGCTTTTTATTGCCTGCCTAGTTGTTGGCGCTTTTCTTGCGTATAGCCATACCCTTTTCAGAATAGGCTTTCCACTTGACGATGCTTGGATTCACCAAACCTATGCACGGAACATTGCTCTCAAGGGAGAATGGTCTTTCACTGCTGGTCAGCCGAGTGCGGGTTCAACTGCCCCTTTGTGGACTGGCTTGATTGCTATAGGATATGTGCTTAAGGTGGAGCCGAGATTCTGGTCTTATGGGCTTGGTATTGCTATGCTTATGACTACTGCATGGCTGGCTGGCGTGTGGCTATCGCGGCGAATTTCTCATCGTAAGGAATTAGCATGGATTGCTGAATTGTCCATACTACTTGAATGGCATCTTATCTGGGCTGGTTTGTCGGGAATGGAAACCTTATTGGTTGGGCTGCTTGCGGTCGCGGTAATGTATTGGCTAGATTCAGGCAAGGAATACGATTTAGCATTGGGAGCAATAGTAGGCCTGGGCATCTGGATTCGTCCGGATGTGATTTCTCTGCTCTTGCCTGTTGCTATAGTGATCTTGTCAAAGGCTCATAGAGAGCTACGACGAGGATTCTTCCGATTGGCGAAGGTGGGTATAGGTATGGTGGGCCTGGTTTTGCCTTATCTTCTATTTAATTGGATAATGGAAGGAGAATGGTGGCCAAATACTTTCTACGCCAAGCAAGCCGAATATGCGATCTTGCGTCAAGCGCCATTATTCCAGCGCCTGGTGGCCGAGTTCCGACAACCTTTAGTGGGGATAGGTGCGATTCTGATTCCGGGTGTTGTATTAGGCACAGCTAATGCGTTTAGGAAACATCAATGGCATAAAATTGCTCCGTTGATATGGGTTCTCGCTTATCTGGGAATTTATGCAATCCGTCTTCCGGTTACCTATCAGCATGGAAGATATGCAATGCCAACGATACCGGTAATTCTAGTGATCGGTTTGGAGGGAATGCTGGATTGGGTCAAATGGAATAAGGTCGATTTCTTGCATCGGATTGTATCGAAAGCATGGGCGGCAACCTTGGTTCTGATAGCCCTGATCTTCCTGATGTTGGGCGCTCGGGCCTATGCTACTGATGTAGCGATTATTGAAACAGAAATGGTTGCAGCAGCTCATTGGGTGGCTGAAAACACAGAGCCGGATGCATTGATTGCTGCACATGATATAGGTGCGTTGGGTTATTTTGGAAATCACAAGATCCTAGATCTTGCTGGCCTTGTATCTCCGGAAGTGATCCCATTTATCCGGGATGAGAGTGCTCTAGCAAAGTATTTAGATGAGAGCAGGGCCGATTATCTTATTACGTTTCCTGACTGGTATCCAGAACTAACTAAGCAGGCTCAACTGGTTTATCAAACTAATGGCCCGTTTAGCCGGGCGGAAGGTGGTGAAAATATGGCAATTTATCGATTAACCCCAAATGAGTTTGCTATGCGGCCAATGTGTATGATATACTGCCCGCAGTCAGGTAGGGGAAGGGTAACCAATGGAAAAAATTAGCCTCATTATTGTAGATGATCATCCTTTATTCCGAGAAGGTGTGCGAAACATCTTAGATGATGAAGATGATCTCGAGGTGATCGGCGAAGGCACCAGCGGGGATGAAGCGCTGCAGTTGGTGCGAGATAAGAGCCCGGATGTAGCACTCATTGACGTTAATCTGCCGACCATGAATGGTATTCAGGTTACGCGGCAAATTTCGGCCGAAAGGCTCAATGCCGCGATCGTTCTTCTCACGGCGTATGATGATGTTGAACAGGTCTTGCATGCTTTCCGGGCAGGGGCTTCTGCCTATTGCTCGAAAGATGTTGAGGCCGGAAAGCTGGTTGATATAGTTCGGCATGTTGCTCGCGGCTTCTATGTTGTAGGCGATCAAGTATACGACGAGTCTGGACTGAGAGAATGGCTTTCATCGGGTGTAGAGGCTGTCCGGCGCCCGCATCTTGAAGGCGATGTTGATGCATTCACACCACTCTCTCCGCGTGAGATGGAAATCTTGCAATATGTAACCCGAGGCCTAAGCAATAAAGAGAT
>DAOVFE010000351.1 GCA_030673085.1 Anaerolineales bacterium
AGCATAGCGGCATAACATGAATCAGAACATTTCTTCTAAATGCTATATGCCGGATAAGCATCGAACGCCTTTTATTTAATGCTCTTATTCTCTAGAATCTACTCCTTCAAAGATCTAGCAAATATCTTTCCTTTATTGCCGGCCCGAACTTACATAGTGCATACCACGTACCCACCGTTTAGCCGATTTCGCTCAGAATTACGCCATTATCTAACTATGTTTCCACTGAAAAAAGCATTCGCCAGTAAGGAAAGGGTATATATATGGGGGGTGGGGGTGGCCCCCCCCCCCGATATATAACGGGGAATTTCTCGCATTTGGGTTTTTTTCAGTGCATTCAACTGTAGAAACCGAATCCGACCAGGCATAAATGCTTCTTGATCATACCTAATTTGAAATCCGTTATTGCCTTTATAGCTGAGTCAGCAGCGCCTAATACCAAATTATCTGAGAATTTTATAAAAGGGAAATCATTTACAAGCGAATCTATTTTTCAAAATCCTCCTCTCATGACTTGACGCAACGCCCAGTCAGGTTAGAATTGATGTAGGGGCGGTGGCGGAATTGGCAGACGCTGAGGACTTAAAATCCTCCGAGGGTGACCTCGTGTGGGTTCGACTCCCACCCGCCCTACTTATTATTTTTTGTTCGCTTTGTACACCGGATTGGAGGATCTTATGGATCTGCGTGCCCGGTTACTTGCCATGTTCTTGTTAGCTAGTGCTCTAGCTGCCTGTACACTGCCAGCGCCAGCCTCGCCTACTCCCTTTACCTTCCCAACGCCAAATATGACCCTCACCGCGATCTTTGCTCCCGCGCTCACCAACACTCCCCCTCCGCCTACATTGCCTCCTTTAGACATCACTATCACTTCTGCAGCAACACTGAGTCATACTACCACGCCCTCAACGGCTACCACCCAGTCTATTGAACTTACGCCTTCGGTAACCGCGGGCCCCCTGGATACCCGCCCAAACGGTTCCATAATTACTGCTTCTTTTCTTTCAACGCCACCCACCATCGATGGCTATCTAAACGAATGGTCGTCACCCTCTTTCAGCATTAACAGCGTCGTCTTCGGCGCCAGCGCCTGGAGCAGTAAGAGTGACCTTTCCGGCAAATTCCAAATCGGCTGGGACAGCAGCAACCTATATCTCGCCGTGCAGGCCACTGACGATAAATTGGTTCAGGTTTCATCGGGAATATCCATTTATAAGGGTGACGAAGTCGAGATCATGCTGGATACCAGCCTTTCTGATGACTTTTATGTCCGCTATTTGAGCCAAGACGATTATCAGATCGGCCTCTCGCCCGGCAACTTTGGCTCTCTCCCACCAGGTAATTATCGCTTTTTCCCCCGCAACATTCGCGGTCCACAGAGCTCCATAGTCATCAAAGCACAAACAACATCTTCGGGTTATAACTTAGAAGCCAAACTTCCCTGGTTGGTCTTTGGTCTTTCGTCTCCCCCCTCCGGTAGCCGATTCGGCTTCGCACTCGCCATTTCCGACAACGATCAGGCCGGCGTTGCCAATCAACAATCAATGGTCGCTATAATATCAGGCTATCGATTAGCCGATCCCACAACCTGGGGAACCTTGGCGCTTGAAAGCCCCACTGCCAATTGAAGGGCCCCCACAGCAAGCGGTGGCACCCGATGCACGCTGTGGGTATCTTCGGCCTTTTCCCATAAATCCTCCCTCAGCCAATTGAAGACAGAAAACATCCCGGCAATGCCGGGATGTCGTATTGAAATACTTGTATTCTGAATTCTACTAATCTGGTTTAAGTTACTATTCCAGCTTCTCCAGATTCATGCGCTTTCATCTTAGGATTCATTTTAGTAGGACCTAGAAGGGTTTGACGCACCAAAGAATGCAGTCTTGTACTGCGCCGCTTAACCATGATTACGGTTACATCGGCTCGACGTGCAATTCGCTCTGGAGTCGGCCCAATCACCAGATTCTTGAAAAGCGGCTCCTCTGTAGCGCCCAGCACGATCAGATCAAATTCTTTGCTTTGCTCGATTATTGTATCAGCAAGATTGTCACCTTCGACTAACTTGGCTTCGATCCATTCATAGTCGTTGCCTTCTAATACAGAGTCCATAATCTGCTGGCCTCGGACTTTATGGCGATCATGAGCTCCGACGGGAAGGATATAAAGAATGGTAATGGATGCCGGGGTATCTTCACAGACCCCTGCTATCGCAACCGCGATTTTCACTGCCTGCCGGCTATTCCGGCCGCCGTCCACCGGAACCAGTATCCGGCGGATTGGACGTCGGCTTCGATAGCGAACAACAGCAACATCCGCGGGCGGATTGTCGACAATTGGATCGATCACTGAACCAAAGAACCGTCCTGTAGTGTTGGTATATCCTGGCCAATCCAGTACAAGCAAGTTAGGGAGATTCTCAATCACGGTGCTGCGAATCGCGTCAGCCACGTTGCGCCCGAGCCGAATAATCGTGTGCACCGGTACATCGCGCACCTTCGCTTCTTGAATTATCCCTTCGAGACATGCTCT
>DAOVFE010000063.1 GCA_030673085.1 Anaerolineales bacterium
CTTCTAGCAACGCGCAATCTTCTCCGCCATTTAGGACTTCAATATTCCACAATACGCTAAATGCCGTAGGATCGATTTCTAGGCCACAAATGCCGGGTGCATGGGCCGCCAGTCGCGGGCGCTGGAATAGTGGAATTGCCGGCAGCTGGGCTGCAAGGATCTCTTCCGTTGCGGCTATCCCCTGTCGATAGGCCGCTCGATCTGGCAGACCCATTTGGATTCTACGACAAGCATCATCATAGGTCGAATCGCTAAAGCCGGATGCATTGATCCCATAGCGCTTAGACGCATTCGGGATCTCTCCGCTGGCAAACATTTCGCAAGGCGGGCTGGCGTAGACAGGCCAGGACCAGCCGACTACTTCAAATCTGCGCCCAAAAACCTCCCCCTCAGGCCATGGAGCAAGGATCTCTTCCGGTACAACCGCCTTGGATACAAGTTTGATTCCGCATTGAGCTAAATCTTCTTCCAGATACTCAGCCACATCCGCTTGAAGATCAACATCCAAAGAGAGATAGTTAAATTCAAACTGTACTCCGCTTCGCAACCCCCGCACCCCCCTGGATTCACGCAGAGATTCATCCTCGTCATCCCCATAAACCCAGCCGACTTCATCTAGCAGCTGCTCAGCGGCGGCAACATTATAGTGAATTGTATCTGGCATATCACTATGGAATGGATATTCTTCCGGCAGATATGAAACTGGCACCGTTCCCAGACCAAATAATAATTCATCAACTAATCGCTGTCGGTTTATGCAGCCTGCAATTGCTTGCCGGGTGCGGACATCTCCAAAGAGGGAGATTACTCCCGCATCCGGAGCAGGGTCGAGATTAAAATCAATCCGCTCAACCAAAGCGCCTGGCGTCCAATCTAATATGATCTTTCCTTGCTGTTCAAGATCAACCAAGGCGCCCAACTGTTCATAACCTATGGCTGATTCATCTATAATATCGCACTCCCCAGTTAACAATTGTTCAACTCGAGAAGTCATACTGCCCCCAGGGAAACGAAAAATCAGGACATCGAAATTGGGCAATCCCTCATCGGAACGAAAATAATTTTCATTCTTCTTCAGCAGAATCTGGCTGCCGGCTTCCCAGGTATCCAAGATATATGGCCCCCAACCCAGCGGCGATTGGCTGGATTCCTCGGCCGTTAGCAAATCCGCCGGACTGTAATCGGCAAGTTGATGCATTGGCAATGGAGACCAGAAATTCGAGCCATAGTCCGGATCGAGAAAGCCAGGTATGCCTTTCCATTTAACAGTTAAATCATCGAGCGCTTGGTATTCGTCTGTGCGGTCAGATAAATATTTCGTTGTAGGCGTATCTTTATTAGAATCCAGCATAAAGGAGAACACCGAATCGGATGCCGTCAGAGGTTCACCGTCGGACCAAGTAATACCGGGCAAGATCTTGAAGACTACTTCAAGCTGATCCATAAGCACTTCCCCGCCCTTATAGGTTTCAATGCACTCAGGCGACTCGCAACCAGATGGCAGATAGGGTTTTCCCCGGATCAGATTCTCGGGCAGCTGGCTGTCAGGATTGATATATATATCGTCTTCGACCACCGTTATTGGATTCAATTGTGCATCTCCATTCTCCAGGCTGGGGATCCGTTCCAGAATCACGGGCTGATATTGATAATCAAGCAAATCGAACGGTCCATCATACAAGGCTTGAAGAACGGTATCGGTCTCTCGCGTTGTAGCGCCATATAAATAGAGAGAATCTGGTTCCTGCCCAAGGCAGATGATTAGCGTCTTAGGTGGTGGCGGTTGAGGCGTTGGCATAATTTGAGTAGCGGTCGCTTTTTCCCTTGGCGAGCCTGTTGGAGAAGGTTCAATTATCGTTTTGGCGCAACCAGCCATTAAAAGGACAGAAATGGCAATCAAAGCCGTCCATACATTCGATTCACATCGAAACAAGTGCATTACATTATCCTCCAAACTACACATTTCCAGTATCTGGAATGAACAGCCCTATTCAGATATGGCTAATATCAATCAACCCATAGCCGCGCTGCCAATAATTGGGCTCAGTCATCCGAATCTGTATTATTTGTTAGCCCTGGTAGCGAAGCTATCTGATCCAGATAATGTCGATCTTCCTCGCTCAGATTGGTTTTTTCTAAAAGGTCGGGGCGCCGCGAAAAAGTCCTACGCAAGGATTCATTTCGACGCCATGCTGCAATCCGGGCATGATTGCCTGAGAGCAAGACCTCAGGGACCTGCCAGCCCCGATAGACTGCCGGTCGAGTGTAATGTGGATATTCAAGCAACCCATTCGAATATGAATCTTTCTCCGCAGCATCTTCATCCCCAAGCGCGCCGGGAAGCAATCGGGCGATTGAATCGATGAGCACCAAGGCCGGTAATTCTCCACCAGTAAGAATATAATCCCCAATCGAGATTTCATCCGTTGCCAGATGTTGGCGGACTCTTTCATCAATACCTTCATACCGTCCACAAATAAGAGCTATTCTAGGCAGCAGAGCCAATTGGCGAGCGATCGCCTGAGTAAAAGCTCGTCCCTGGGGCGTAAGCAAGATCACGGGCGCCTGTCCATGATTCTCGCCTAATACGCTTTCTACCGCTGCAAAAATCGGCTCGGGTTTCATTACCATGCCGCCGCCTCCGCCGTAGGGTTCATCATCGGTGGTTCGATGGCGGTCAGTTGTAAAATCACGAATGTTATGCTGACAAACGCAAATCAATCCGGCTTCCTGCGCCCTGCCAAGCACGCTGGAGCGCAAATAGGTTTCCAGCACATCCGGAAACAGGGTAAAAACATCGATTTGCATTACATTCCTCCATCCAGATGAGCCTGCTCATCAGCGACACTCTATCAATCAAATTGTCAATTGAGAAGTTCGAGAGTGTTAAAAAAAGAGAAACCACTTGCCGAAATGATAGTACATGCGGGATGGGCTTTACCCATGCCATACATCTACCGTTCATTATCTCGCATTTTAGCTTTTTGCAATGCAGCCATTCATCTACATGCATATTCAACCATCAAGTTTCGAGAATACCAATTGGACTTAGCGCAAATCTGTCATCAGAAATCCAAAGTGGGCAGATTGCCTGGCTAGTTCGATAGCGATTTGATCTATCATCCATTCGGTTTTAAGGGGGGGTAGAAGTATTATAGCATGTCAGGATTACCAGAACACCATCGCATTAGAACCCGACGTGTTGCATCAAATGCCAAAGGCGGCAATTCTTCAGGCTGAAAGAAAGCAACTGCATCGGCATCATCCTGCGATTCTAGCTCTCCGGAGTCGATTTCCCCCTGGTAAACAAGGACAATATTTGCGCCACATGAGTGCTCCGTGCCGGAGACAACATCAATCAGGTCTCTGATCTGCACCCTCAACCCGGTTTCTTCAAAGCATTCGCGTCTGGCTGCCTTTCGTGGACTCTCATCGGCATCTACAAAGCCGCCAGGAAGAGACCATTTGCCTTGAAAAGGAGCATTCTTCCGGCGCACAAGCAAGACACGGCCGTCCTTGATAGTAAAAACCGCAGCCCCCACTTTAGGGTTTAGATAATAAACTTTTTTACAGACTGGGCAGTACGGGCGCTCGCGGCTATAAATTAGATGATGCTCAACTGGCGATCCACATTGCGGGCAGAAACGAATTGGTCCAATTCTAGCCATTAGAATCTCCGTCGACACCAGAGAGTCAATCCCGCCAGGATCACAGCCAGAGATCCCAACCCGATCTCCGCAAGACGCAAGGGTGATAATGAAGGTTTGGCTACCCATCTTTCTGGAGTAGGCGTAGCAGATGGCAATGATGGCACAGTAGCTGTCATTTCATTCGCGGCTGATATTCCCTTTGCTTCTTCGGTTGTGGGGATTCTTTCTTCGCATGGCTCTTCTTCTCCGGCAGCCCTCTCGACCGTCTCGTCTATTTGGCCGACATCGCTTGGGGAAACTACCAAGGATGTGGCAGTCGGCTGGCCTTCTTCTATAGTTCCGGTGATAATAGGCAATGCATTCTCTGACTCATAGGGGGGAGTTTCTTCATCAATCTTGTCTTCGTGAGATCCCGCTCCTAGCGCTGCAGGAGCTTCTTCTACCAAAGTCTCCGGCTCATCAAGGATGCCTTGAGCATAATCAGCCTCGCTAGGCGCTTCTAAAGCTTCAAAGCCGCCCGCTTCCTCCATTATGGAGAAAGCTTCCTTGGCCGGAGCAATCATCCTTGCGTTCGCAAATCGTGACAAGAGAAACGCGTCTGTTCCAACAACAAGGGCAAATGCCACTGCCGCTATGGCGGTAGCAAGACGAAAGATTGGATAAGGATTGCGACGCTTGGGCAAACCGATCATCTCTTCGGTAAGTGTTAAATTGCGCGGCGGCTGCACTCGTGGAAGTTTCTCAATGACGTTAGCCGTAGCTTTAAGCTCAGCAAGCGCCCATCGCATCGTTCTATCAGCTTGAAGGCGTTTCTCTAGACGAGCTGTCTCCTTCACGGTAAGCTCGCGGTCTATATAGGCCGATAATTGCTCGAGATCGCGAGCTGATAAATCGCTCAATCGCCTCATTTGATTACCTCATCATTAAGACGATAGCTTTCAGGTAAAAGTTCCCTATAGCGTTGTAGGCAATCTCGCACTCTCGCTCTCGCTCGAGCCAGCCGGCTTTTCACGGTGCCGAGCGGTTTTCTTACCATGTCAGACGCCTCACGGTAGCCATATCCCTGCATATCTATTAATATAATAATCGCCCGAAAATCCGGCGGGAGTTGCTGGATGCAATTCTTAATGGCATCTGCGAGCTCAAACTGCTCCACCGATTTCTCTGGACTGGCCAGATGAGCGGTCAACCCGCCTGGATCCAATGCATTGATTCTGTCTGAATCTAGCAGTTCCTCATCCAATGAAGCAATTGGCCGTCGCTTTCTTCGACGAAGCTCATCCAGACAAACATTAGTCACTATTCGCAGCAGCCATGCCGAGAATGATCCTCCCCTATAGGTACGCAGTTTGCGAAACGCCGAAATGAACGCGTCCTGCGCAGCATCCGCGGCAGAATCTTTTTCTTTCATTATGTAGTAGGCTACGTTATAGACGCGCATCTGGTAAGAGAGGACCAACTGATTAAATGCTTCCAAATCCCCTTCTTGCGCCAGATTGATAAGTCTCATCTCATCCATATCACGCTCATGATAGCGCAGCCCGATAGGACTGGCAAGCCATCAGGCAACGGCAGAATTCATCCCCGGAGTATGAAGAAGCCGCACTCGATCAGAACCGATACATCAACGATAGATTCTTTTTCTTTCACCAGGAACAAATCTACCGGCTCCAAGCTATTGTGATAGTTATAAGACGGTGGGATTATATGCCGTGAATCCCTGAATGTTCGGTTGCATACTGATAAAATGAACACGCGCAAGCATCTGCCAAACATCAACCCTTTCAAACGATTTTCTGGAGATGTATATGGACTTAGAGCATGAAAGCAGATAAGACTCTAGCCAAAAAAATTGACGCATACCGAAGGCGTACTTTCCGCCTTCGGCCTGGTAGTCAATTGAATAATCCGCAAGAAGCGCTGGCGTTTATTGATAATGTTGGTTTTGCTTTCCTTTGGCCAATTAAGGGTTACGACCTGCCGAGTCTATGGACTGCGGTGGCCGGTGACAGGCCAGTTGCTAATGAACATGACGATCCCGGACATATTACCTGGGGGTGGAAAGATGCCATGCTTTCCAGGCGACAATGGTATTATGGAAAGCTTCTACGAGGTAAGGCGACAATTGTGAGCCTGGCGATACTGCCCTATTTCTATGCCCTCTCTGAACGCGTTAATGAAATCGACGACTATTTAATCATCTACCATGCAGGCCATCTTTCGGCCGAGTCAAAAGCCATCGCCGATGCCCTCTTGGTCCATGGGGTACTGAATACTATTCAGCTACGTAGATATGCAAGGCTGAGTTCACCCTCAGCAAAATCACGGTTCGACCGGGCGCTCACAGAGCTCCAGCGTGGCCTATGGGTCCTCCCAATTGGCACAACCCAGGCCGGCGCCTGGCATTATGCCTTTGTTTACCAACTATTTGATCGCTGGCTGCCGAACATTCCGCCCAAGGCGCGGTATATCACTAGAAGAAATGCCCGCATACATTTGGCAGGTCTATATCTATCAGCCGTTGGCGCGGCTACTCCCCGGCAGACTGGTTCCCTTATGAATTGGACGCTGGATCAAACCAAACAGTGCTTTGAACAACTAGCAGAACAAGGCAAGGCCATTCCGCTAACGGATGGACGCTGGATGTCGAGCAATATTCTGAAAATCAAATAATCTTCTGGGATGCCGCAATCGCTTACAACTTCAGCTATTCTCCCCCGTCCCCGGTTTCCGACTCGGCATCCAGTTCAGACGCCGGCCGTATTGATCCGGTATTGATGAATATCGAATCTCGCAACTCCCTGATTCTATCCGGGACTGGGCGCAGCACCTGACGTCCATCCGGCAGCGTAGCAAATCCAACCATACCTGGAGGGCCAATCACGCCCCGGCTGATGTCCTCCGGCGATAGATTGATGACCAGCAAACCCAACTGAAGCATCTGGTCGAGGGCCATATTGGTGCGAATCCCGGATGATAGTTCTTGATAAAGTGCAGGCGCCTTATGAATGAGGGTTGGAATCATATCAAATCCAAAGATGCGATCCTTGATCGCCATTGCAACTTGCTGCTGACGACGGGCGCGATCAAAATCACCGCCTTTTGTTTTGCGTGCGCGAGCGTAGGCAAGGGCTTCAGATCCATTTAAATGATAAGCTTTCGGCTCTAACCACCGGCTCATGCCACCAATCGGCGAGATCTTCACCCGTTGCGGGACTAAAACATCGATTCCACCAATCTCATCGATCATGCGTTCAAAAGTGGAAAAATCAACAATTGCATAGTAGTCAATCGGAACACCAAGCAGGTTTTCAACGGTCTGCATGGCAAGCGCCGGACCTGCGCCGGGCAGCTTAAGCCGTTCGCCTAACGGGTAAGCGGTATTGATCCGGTTATGTTCGAATCCCGCATAGGGAATATCTACAAACAGGTCTCGAGGAATGGACAGCATTCCAGCCGTATGCGTGATCGGATCGATTGTTGCCAGCATCATGGTATCAGTTCGAGGGAAACCGCTTCCTGCGACCCAATCACGGTAGTCCAACCCCATAAGCAGAATGGTCACTCTTCTTTTTCCATCCCACGGATCGGGTATATCTTCTATATAAACCATAGTCGGTGTCTCTCCAGGCACCGATAAGCTCTCATTCCCGCCGGCATTGGATTGAAACGGATTGATTCCAACGCCAGTCCATGAAGCAGATAGATTATGAGTGGTTCGATAGAAAAGCACTGCACAAAGAATAACTGCTCCGGCATAGGCGATAGCCAGTAGCCATACGACCCAGATAGGAGGTGATATGTCTCGCGGAGTGCTATTATTTTGTCCCATCTAGAAACATCCCTTTATTCCCTGGTTACACTTGTCCACAACCGATTATAGCCTTTCTTAGAAAATTTGATAAAAAGTCTGGCAAAGCTCAACTGCTTTATCCGCCAAATCAGACAACCAAGACTCTTTGTGGAATACAGCATGAAATCAAGAGTATGATATCCCTAGAATGATCTAGCTTGTTCGATTCTCAGCCAGAAGTATACCTTCTTCCCAGATAGACGTGGGGGTCTTGAGGACAACCGTATCCATAACGCCGTTTTTTACCCGACTATAAGAAAATAGCCCAAATGAGAGAAAAAAAATAGTATATGTGGAATACAGGTAGAGCCCACATCCAACATATACCTTTTTCGCCTACTGGCTATTTCTTTTTTCACACAACTAATAAGTAAGGCTCCTCGCTGTTTTGTATGGGTAAAGTAAAATAAGTATCTTTCGAGTTCAGTTAGAATCAA
>DAOVFE010000393.1 GCA_030673085.1 Anaerolineales bacterium
AAAGTATTTCTTTACATTGCTAAATCTTATACCGATCAGGGCGAACTGGAGAAAGCAAAAGCCAGCTTGCATGAGGCCGACAAGGTGATCGGCAAAAAAACCCCGAAGGGGGTGTTGGCTAAACTGGGGATACAGCAGGGGATGATTGCGGTTCGTCAGCGGGATTATGATGCGGCATGGAAGGCAGCCGAACGGGCGGAAAAGCTGTCTGTTGGCCCCGGCAGCCGGCAGAATCGAGCGGCGAGTCTACGATTAAAAGCACTTGTGATTTACTATCAAAGAGGAGATCTAGGCAAGGCAGAGCGGCTGGTAAAGGAGGGCGCTAAATTGATGGCCGAATCTGTTTATCGCTATGATCTTGCCATGAATTTTACAGATCTTGCAATGATAAAAGCCGCTTTGGGAAAGTCACTTGAAGCGTATTCTGCCAGCCAACGGGCGCATGAGATTCTCTTAGAAGTAGGTTCGCCGCTTCCACTTTCTACTTCGTATAACAACCTTGCATTTAGCAGCCATATGAAAGGCGATTATGAGAAGGCAGCTACACTCTTTCGCAAAGGTCTAAAATGTGCGCGTCGAGCTCGTAGTCCGGCGCGCGAAATAATGATTCTTTTCGGACAGGCTGATTTATTTAACGATCTGGCTCTTTCACTTCAAGCGGCAGAGCTGTATGAACAAGGTCTGACCTTGGCTACGCGACAAAACAATCAGGATATGATTCAATATGGATGCTTGCAAACCAGCGTTCTTCATCGGCGGCAAGGCAGCGGCAACTTGCCGCATCAATGGCTGCAGCGGGCCGTCACATTGAGCGATTCTTCACAAATGTCGGCCGCAGCGCGGATTCAACTGGCGGCATTGGAGATGGCGGCTTCTCCTGAAAACGCGAGGGCAACATTAATGGATATTCTTTCCAGGGAAAGCAGGCTCGATGCCGGTGAACGCACGCTGGTTTTTTATTTCCTGGCGAAGGCGGCTATTGCTGATGGCAATCAAGATGCTGCAAGTCGATGGCTCGAAAAAGCGCTTAGTTGGGCAGGAGGACATGGCAGAGAGCAAATTCTTGCAGCCGAAATGATGTCAGATGAAGAGTTCCAGAAGTGCGCAGGGCAGTCGCTGCCTGGACATCCGGTGCTCTCAGTAGTCATCAATAGGATTGAGACTATGCAGGCGGTTGCAAATCAATATAAGGAAGTTGGCGAAGAGCCGGCTGCTGATACCCGCATGGTTGTCAAAGCTCTTGGACTGATAAGCATAGAGCGCTTTGGTGTTTCATTGCCTGAGTTAAAGCCGTTGGCCAGAGAAGTGTTCGTCTACTTAGTTGATAATCATCGAGTGGACCGAGATGTGCTTCTGGAGACTTTCTGGCCGAAGTACTTGCCTGGACGGCAGGTATCCAATCTTTATACAGCAATATATAGCCTCCGAAGGGTGCTGGGGAAAGGCGCTATAGTTCTGGATGGATCGGTGTATGGTTTTAATCCCAAAATGCCGGTGGAATATGACGTCGCCCGTTTTGAACGGGCGGCATCAATTGCCGAAAGCCTTCCCCCCGGAGACCCTCGTCGTCCATTTGCGCTGACGGAAGCGATCAATTCCTACGGCGGCAAGTTTCTGGAAGAACTCAGCTCGGATTGGGTGCTGGAGAGGCGCAGAATCCTGGAAACGCGCTATCTGGAATTATTAATTGTGCATGCTGATGAGGCGCTTATACGCGACCAGCCGCTAAAGGCTGTTAATAGCCTTCGCCGTGCGCTGGAGATTGATCCCTGCCGGGATGATGTCAACCTGACTTACTTAGAAGCGCTGGGACGATTAGAGCGCAGAAGCGAGATTGTCGCTCACTATCAACGTTATGTTCGTTTGCTCTCTGATGAACTGGGGTTAGACCCGCCGGAATCGGTGCGCAAACTTTATACCCGCTTGCTTGGCTAGCAAAATTATCCATCCCCTTTCTGAATGACTTTGCCGGTTGAATGTAGCCATCCATCTATCTACACTCGACTTTAACCTGCAATGAAATAATACTTAGCAGATTTATGCTGATTAGAATCTATTTATATACGTTGAGATTGAGTTGAGGGGTCTCTACTAGAATTATCAATGAGTGGAGATAAAATTATAAGGAGGCTGTCATGGCTCGTTGCCCAGCAGATGGTGGACTGTCAGGCGGATAGTTC
>DAOVFE010000132.1 GCA_030673085.1 Anaerolineales bacterium
TGCAACCCGCTACCGGAACGTCATTATAAACCTAATACACGATCAACGGCGGCAAGAAGCAGGAACCGTTATCAAACCAAACGGCTGGGCAGGCCTTGATATATGTATCTTAGTCCACTGAAAAAAGGAGCCGCCAACAGAAAAATACCTTTCTTGCATTTGGGCTTTTTTCAGCACAAACAGATTGAGGATGTTGAAAATCATATTTGCCTAAAAAAAGAGTGTGGTATATATGGGGCGGAAGCAAAGCTTCCGCCCCATATATACCACCTCTTAGGCAAGTGATTATTCTTTTTCAACGCCCTCATATCCACAATTGTAATATGGATTTAAAAAGGCGGCGGGTGGAAGAAAGGATTTCGAAGAATGCAAAAAAGTGAGCGCCTTCTCCTGCTTGTTTACTCGCTGAATAAGAATGCCCCTCAGTTTGCTGAGGTCCCTAAGCTTGCTTAGGGGATGAATGGACTGTACATAAGGGCCAGCAGGGCATGAAGCCCTGAGCGAGTAATAAACAAAATCCGTGCATGTAGGCGCAGAATTCCGTAATGGGGGATGTCCCTAAAGGACATCCCTAAAAGAATTCTGAGGATTTTGTCATTTACTATAGGGAGGTTAGATGAAAGCGGACGATTATTTTCGCGCCGGCCGATGTAGTTGGAACAGACGTTGATATGCTTTAGCTAAATTACGCCGGGCTTGTCGGTTGGTTTTGACGCTCATGGTCAATAAGCCCCCAATGACCGCAGGATATCCGATAGAGGAAGTAATCAAAGGTGTTGCCGGAAAGATTTCCAAACTGAATCATTCTAAGAGTCAGCTCGATGTCGCTGGTTATAACCTCGCCATAGATATCGATTATCTCTTGGCGGGCTTTTGAATCCGGCTGCCCCGAGCTTTCGGCCCAATGTTGTGCATAAAGCAGCGCCGGCATTTCTTGTGAGGGGCAATTATCGAAGATGCCATTACAAAGAGCCTTAATTTCCTCAGGCGCTATTCCGGCTGTCAGCGCATTGCGCGCGTGAGCGTAGGAGCAGTAGCGGCAACTATTGACGCTGGTGACAGCCAGCATCAATCGTTCGCGAAATGGGAGCGGAATACTTTCTTCTTTCATCACCGCGCGGATTTGGCGTCGAGAGCGCATGATAGTCCAGAATTCATGCCAGAATTGCTTGAATGTGAGTGTGCGTCGCTGGAACCTTGATTTTTTCATTGACATTCTCCGGCGGATAAATAAGGTCTCAAGTTGATGTTTGTCTGCTCGGATGTGGATGGCTGGGTAGAAGTGACAATCCACTTCAGAGTAGGCCGCATGGGCGCAATAAAGCCTCCAGTTTTTATTCGATTAGCCAGAATCCCCCTCAGCTTGCTGAGGTCCCTAAGCTTGCTTAGGGGATGAATGGCCAGGGCCGTAGGCACTGCAGGGCGATAGTCCTGAGCGAATATTTAAACAAAACCCGCACCCGAAGGGGCAAAATTCCCGCAATGGGGGACGTCCTTTAGGGACATCCCTAAAGGAATTTTGAGGGTTTTGTCATTTACTGACAATATGGCTCCAATTTTCCTACTGGCGGATGCTTATTTCAGCGGACTCATTTATATTAATTGCAAACTATAAAAGCTGGGCCGAGATTATATCATTGGTCGGCGATCGTTGAGCGGGCCTCGTTAATAGAATGATCCCCTGAATAGGCTCTCTAGAGGCTGTAATTCTGTCTGAACTCGTCAATAACGTATAAGAATTCTTTAGGCAACCTGGTTCTAACCTCATGCTCTATTTCGCCTGGTACTTCTCCGTAGAATGCTTCGGCTATCCCTCCGGCAATACATGCCATTGTGTCACTGTCCCCTCCCAGCGAGACAGCCTTCCTGATTGCATCCTCAACGCCGACTGATTCTAAAAAGGCTACAATTGATTGTGGCACAGAGCCTTGACATGAAACATCAAAGCTATAATTAGGCCGTATCTCATCTAACGTTTGCTCGAGATTATATTTATAGCGCTTGCTTACCTCTACTCGAATCTCGGCTTTGCTCTTTCCCTGACGGGCCATAAGGATGGCTAATGCTGTAGCTTGCGCTCCTTTGATGCCTTCAGGATGGTTATGTGTCGCCTCTGAGCTCTTTTTTGCTTCCCGTAAAACCTCCTCGATACTGTCGAAGGCGAACCCTACCGGGCTTACGCGCATCGCCGAACCATTTCCCCAACTGTTGTACGGCCGGCAAATAGGCGAGTGCAGCCACCTATAGAAATAACCTCCATATCCAGCATTGGGATACTTTCGCCCAAATGACTTGAGCGCGGTTGCATAAGGCTTATCGTTCAAGATAGCATAGGCTACGGCAATGGTTAAAACCGTGTCGTCGGTAAACGTCGATTTCTCATCGAATAAAGGAAATTCGGTGGATTTAATTCTGTGGTGCTCAAACACAGAACCGATGATATCGCCGGCGATTGCCCCGAGCATCTGAATATTAACCTCGCAACTTGGGTTGTCTAATCCCTACTCGTGCCGCGCGGCATCCTTAACTGTATGATTGCACGACGCGGCTTGAAAGAGGTTGATCATCCGGCGGCAATAAGGATTTATGCAGCCGGGTTGGTGAATATGGGCAGGTGGCCGAGAGCGAAGACGTCTTTCCACTTATCCGAGTCGCCTTCGGTTAAGATAGCCGCTTTGCCGACGACCTCTGCTCCGGCCAGGTTCATAATCCAGGCTATGCCCTCAAGTGTCGAGCCGGTGCTGATCACGTCATCAAGGATGAGAACTCGCTTGCCGTGAACCAATTGTCGATCTTTTTCGTCCAGATATAGGTTCTGAGGGTCTCTGGTGGTAATTGAATGAGTCTCGGCTTTGATCGTATCGCCCATGTAGATCTTGTACTTCTTGCGGAGCACAACGTAGGGACGGTTGCTGATAATTGATAATTCGTAGGCAATGGGGATGCTCTTGGTTTCCGCGGTTACTATGACATCGTATTCCAGTCCGCTCAATTCCTTAGTAAGAGCCTGGGCACAGGCTCGCACCAGCTCGTTGTCGCCCAGGATGTTGAGGACCGCGATTCGCACACCTGGCGCCACCTCAAAGATCGGCAGCTCGCGCTTTAGCCCGGCAATCTCAATTGGATAAGTATCGCGCTTAGGAATCATGCCTTTTCTCCTAGCTATTTATGAAATCAGCGTCATGGCAAGCTCATGGTCTGGGAATGCGCCATCTCTTTTTGCGGCGCTACTTATTGAGGCCGGTTGCGGAGCGATGGCGTCGTCCCGGGTTGAACGGCGAAAGCAATCAGCGAAATTGGACCTGGCGCATGTTAGCGCCTTCTGGCTTGGAAGCCGGCCAGAGAATCGATGGAGTCATTTACTGCCAGGCACGACCGGGGAAAAAATTTACACAATCGCCGGTTCTTAGTTAACCAAACCGTAATCTATTATAGTGCAATCGACCCGAACTGCGATAGCAGGACGCCGAATCTGGCTAAAAAGGAAATCATTTGCCAACCAGATAGTAGCGTATCTGCCATGTTCTTCTAGGGGGAAATAGATTTTTAATGTCACCAGGTTGCTAGCCGGCATGAATTATGGCCGGTAGTTTCGCTTATTGGATCAAATACTGCCGGCAGTTTGGATCGTTCCTCGTATCTGAGAAAGGCTTAGTGTAGATAGAAGGAATAACGCGGCATAGATGGCGAAGATAATCAGATAGCCTAAATCTGGTCGAAGAGAGTTGATGGAATCGGCAATTGGGCCCCCGATTCCAACGCCGATAATCCCGGCGCCGGCGCCGGCTAAATTTGAAATGCCGAGATAACGACCGGCTTCTTGTTTCGGCACCAGGTCGGTTCCCAATGCCCAATTGCTGGCGTAGAAAAGGCCGGTTCCAAGGCCGATGATGCAGCCGCCGATCAACACCAGGGGAAAGTCACGTGCAGATAGGAGCACTAGCGTGCCGCCGGCAGCTATCAGACCAGAAATCCCCGCCAATTTTCTGCGCCCCATGCGATCAGACAGATACCCTCCGACAAGCGCGGAAGGAATCAGGAAAAGCGCTACTGCAGCGAGTAAGATCGAAGTCATGGTGGCCGTTCTGGAATCTGGAATTTGAATGATATCGCGTAAAAAGAAGTAGGCGAAGCCCTGGATCGAGCCTATCGCGGTGAGGAAGAAAAGCCGGCTTATTACCCACCAGATGAATGAACTTTGCCGGCGGGCCAGCTTTCCGATGCCCGACCAAGCGCCGAAATAGACCCCGAAGAGAATCGAGACGGTCATTGCCAGAAAACCGGCAATACCAACCAGCGAGACTTGCAGAACAGGGTCTGCGCTATAGGAAAGTAAATAGGCGTCGATTGAACGTACCAGCCGAAGGGTTGCCTGGGAGACGCCAACAAAGATTGCTGCCAACGCGACCAGGCGCAGCAATGGACCGGCCGCATCGCCAAGGGGCTTCTCTTTCAAAGGTTTTTCGTGGACAAATCGCATAGTAATCAGCATTGTGATCAACGTTATGGCCATCACGACCCCGATTGCTTCCCATAATCGACCTGTGTCAACCAAAGGACCAATTGCAATCACCACTGCAATCGGGAGGAGTTCCATCACCGCTTTTACGCCGGAAGCGCGCCCTCTTTGATCCCCGGAAATTAAGTCGGGGATCAGCCCTTGAAGGGCGCCGGCGGCGATGTTGTTGGATGCCTGCAGCAGTATGATGCTGATCAGCAGCGCGGCATAAGCAGCAGTAACCCCGAGGTTGCTCTCGAAGAAGGCATCGAAGGGAGAATCAATGAAGAGCGTCGAGGATCCTACTAAGAAGAGGAAGAGAATGTCGAGAATAGCGCCAGCGAAGACGTAGGGCCGGCGCCGCCCCCAACGCGACCTACAGCGATCGCTTAGAGACCCAGCTATAGGTTGAACCATCATTGCCACGGCGAGGCTGGCAACGCGAATGTTTGCCAGGTAAGTGTTTTTCAATTCTCCCGGAACATATAGGGCAATCAGGAAGGGAAGAATGACCGGGGTAATGCTGCCGGTGACGGTATTGATGCCGAACCAGAAGATATTGATGGTGATGTAGTCACGCCAATACAGTATTTTTTTAATCAAATCTTGCGCCTCTAACGTGTCTGCCATTCAATGGCATCATCTGAATGGTGATATAGAAAGTATCGAGGGAATGCCCGGTCTTGGGGAAAGGGCAATCCCCCTGTCTGGCATTATATCGGCTC
This sequence comes from Anaerolineales bacterium, assembly GCA_030673085.1. Taxonomy (GTDB): domain Bacteria; phylum Chloroflexota; class Anaerolineae; order Anaerolineales; family E44-bin32; genus JAFGNH01. The sequence continues at coordinate 5,224 of DAOVFE010000132.1, forward strand.
ACCGGAAGCCTCGTCTACATTTCAGAGTTGGCCATTGGTTCGTCCGGCCCAGGCTAAAGACTGAAGCTCTCGCCGGGGTTGAGGATGATCGGACTGGCGCTGGTTTCTTGTTTTACTCGTACGGCCCATGCATGCGGGTCCTGATTGATGATCTCCCACGTGCTGTAATGATCGGGAATGACGAACTTTGGCGTCAGCAGTTTGACAGCTCGAAGAGCGTCGTCCGGGCCCATGGTGAAATTGTCGCCGATCGGCAATACCGCCAGGTCAATACCTTCTTCACCGATGAGGGACATGTCGCCAAAAAGGCCGGTATCACCGGCAAAATAGAGTTTCTCCCCTTGAGTTGTTGAGAGCAGGAAACCGGCCGGGTTTCCACCATAAGAGCCATCCGGCAGCGCAGAGCCATGCAGCGCCTGAGTCAATTTGAGGTAACCAAACGGATAGTGAAAGCCGCCGCCGATGTGCTGGGCATGGGTATTCACGCCTCGGACTTGCAGCCAATTGGCGATTTCAAAATTTGTGATAACAGTAGCTCCGGTGCGGTTGGCGATTGCCACC
>DAOVFE010000089.1 GCA_030673085.1 Anaerolineales bacterium
TTAGTAAATTTGTCGCGAAGTGGGGAGTTTATTCGATTAGCCAGAATACCCCTCAGCTTGCTGAGGTCCCTAAGCTTGCTTAGGGGATGAATGGCCAGGGCCGTAGGCACTGCAGGGCGATAGTCCTGAGCGAATATTTAATCAAAACCCGCACCCGAAGGGGCAAAATTCGGCAATGGGGGATGTCCCTAAAGGACATCCCTAAAGGAATTTTGAGGGTTTTGTCATTTACTCTTGTTTTTAACAGAACCCGGTTCATTGGTGGGGATGAGGATCGCGATTTTCGACTTTTCAGACAGCCCCTTCTTCACTTGCCGAAATGTTAGTACATGTGGGGTGGAAGCTGAGCTTCCACCCCACATGTACTATACGCTTTTATGGGCAAATATGTTTTTCAACATACTAGTACATGAAGATTAATAGAAGCAGGAAAAGAAGGTAAAAAAGATTACTAGCATTAACTTCCGAAGCGGTAACCCTCCCCCCGCTCGGTGAAAATGTATTGGGGACGATTTGGGTCTAGTTCTAGCTTGTTCCGCAGGCGGCCGATATAAACCCGCAGATAGTCGATCTCATCCATGTATTCCCTCCCCCATACATGATCTAGCAGCACTTCATGAGTCAGCACTCGGCCAGTGTTGCGTACAAGATAATAGAGCAATCGATATTCGGTGCTGGTCAATTCAACCAGCTTCCCTTCCAACGTGACTTCGCGAGTGATGAAATCAACTCGCAGCTTTTCATAAACAAAAGGCTTCTCATGCGATAGCGGCCAACTCCGCGCCCGCCGCAGCACCGCCCGCATACGGGCCACTAATTCAAGGTGTCCAAAGGGTTTGGTAATATAATCATCTGCCCCCAATTCCAATCCCCGGACTTTATCCAGCTCTCCTTCTCTGACAGTGATCATGATCACCGGTACATCTGAGAAATGGCGTATTTCCTTCAGAACCTCGAAGCCATCCATTTCCGGCATGGCTATATCTAATAAGACAACGTCCGGATTATTTTGAGCAACCTGTTCCAGCGCCTGTTCACCGCTGGAAGCGCTGATCACTTTCCAATCTGGCTCCTGAAAGTTCAGACTCCAAGTTACGACTTTGATCATATCAGGTTCGTCATCTACAACAAGCACTTTCATTTGGGAATCTCAAAATAAAAACGGCTGCCCTCGGCGGGCTGGCTCTCCACTCCGATGCTTCCGCCATGAAGCTCCACCAACCGTCGGGCGATATACAATCCCAAACCCATGCCAGCCAGCCCTCGGCTGGTAGCTAGCGTATAAAATTTTTTAAATATGCGCTCCTGCTCTTGTACAGGAATGCCCGGTCCATCGTCCTGGATGCCGATCTCAATAGCCTGCTCACTCTCTTGCACGCTCACCTGTATGCCCCCACCTTTAGCAGTGAATTTGCTGGCATTTGAGAGAAGGTTATTCAATACTTGTTCGATTCGCCGCCGATCTATAGAGACCAATCCGATCCGGGAAGGCAGATCTAAAGTGACCGTCTGCTCCCGCTGATCCATCAGTGGAACGAAGGCCCGTACGGTGCGCTTTACCAGCATCCGCAAGTCGGTCGATTGTCGACTGAGAGTGACTTGGCCTGCTTCCAGTCGAGTGACCTGCAAGAGGTCAGCAACCATGGCGTCTAACCTTTCGGCATGGTGGTCAATCGTTTCCAGCAGTTCTTGTCGTCTTTCGGGGGGACACTTCTTTCCTTGCTCTCGCAGCAGCTCAAATGACGTTCGTAAGATGGTCAGTGGAGTACGCAACTCATGCGAAACTGAGGAAACAAAGTCGGCTTGAAGCCGTTCCAGCGTCCGCAATTGCTCTACCTGTTGCTTTTCGGCTTCATAGAGACGCGCATTACGGACAGCGATGGCCGCTTCCTGACCCAGCGAATATATAAATGTCAGGTCTTCTGCATCATATTGATGCGGCTGATGATGGCCAACATTCAGGAATCCGATAGGCTGACCATTTAGCAACAATGGTGCCGAGGCTCCACAGACGATGCCTTCATCCCGCAATGTCTTCCGATAGTCGCCATATTGCTCAGGAAAGGTTGAGGATTGATTGTAGATGTAGGGCTGACCTGTTTCAAGTATAGCTGTCACCAACTGGTCATCCATGGGCCAACGAAGACCCATCAGGGATGCGTTATCCATGCCATGAACTGCTACCGGCTGCAAGTGAAGGCCATCCTCCTCGACAAGCGATATAAGCGCGATATCTGCATCCAAGAGGCGGCAAGTAGCTGTAACAACCGTCTGTAGAACATGCTGCAGATCCAAGCTGGTAGTCAGGCGCTGTAGAAGTTCATTTAGGGCGGTCAGTCGAGAGACCAGAATCTTCTCTCGCTCGGTTTCCTGACGTTCTCGGTGGATTTGCTCTAAGAATAAAGAGCACATAAGGGCCACCAGCGGTAATAACGCTGATGTAACCACAACGTTGTAGATAGCGTAGGGAAATTGATGGCTGGACGGATTAAGCAAACAGATGGTGATATATAAGACCTGTAAGATCAAGGCTACGACAACAGTCTGAGCCAGATTCAAGTAGAAGGCAGCACCAGCCACGATGAAATAGAAAACGATAAAAAAGCTGGAGTGGAATCCGCCCGTTAGATAGATAGCAAAAGCGGCGATCAGGGCATCTAAAGCCAGGAGGTTGAGCGGACGACGAGTCCAGGCGAATTTACGACCTAACGCCAGCATCATGAGATTGTAAACAACAACCAGCGGCAGTACGGTAGACATGGGGAGAAGTACACCCTGTGTATAAGAGTTAAAAAGGGAAAGGATCAGGACCAGAAGCAAAGCCATCCAGCGCAAACCCATAAAGGCAGCATTCTTTTTCCCGCTGCGGAACAATTTTATGCTCAGCTTTCTAATCTTCTGCATCCCTACACCTAGCTCACCCTGCACTTACCTCACAGACTAGATTATTGAGCCCATTGAAAAAAGCAGCTACCAGTAGGAAAAGGGAGATATATATCGATTATTGGTGGAGCCCACACCCCCTTATATACCGTCGCCTTTCTCGCATTTGGGCTTTTTTTATTGCAATCATTATTAATTAATAGCTAATTAAAGGCTGCCGTAATCCTGTTCATGATTCTTAAGCCATGCGCCGGTTATGGCTGCCAGCTTTAATATGTGATATTTTCCCCTCCTTCCTAGACCGCAGCAAAGACATCTACTATCAACGATTACGACAGTTGGATTGGCTTTGCAGCGCTCTATCAAAGCTAATAATAATGGGCAGCTATCCGTTCTCTTCTAGCTTAAGCCTATCATTATTTGATCGGTAAATACAAGCTGAGAGTGTTGAAAAAGAGACATCGTGGGAAAAAGCCATGAAACCCAACAGCTTGCTCTGGGGATGAGTGGAAAGTGGGGGTTTGGGGGCTACTGCCCCCATTATGGCTTTTTCCTTAGAAGAAGGGGCTGTCCCAAAAGGCAAGTCGGTGGGGAGCTGGCCCAATTGCACTTAGTAAATTTGTCGCGAAGTGGGGAGTTTATTCTTGTTTATAACAGAATCCGGCTCATTGGTGGGGATAATAATCGCGATTTTTGACTTTTCAGACAGCCCCTTCTTCACTTACCTACAGGATGGTGTATATGGGGTTTTCTATATAGGATTCTAACAAGAAATGATGCGTTGTAAGCGCGTGCATTTTCGGTGAAAAGTAGTAAAAAGCGAGCTTGTCTTTCATCACTAAATAGAAAATCTCCCTTGATTATTTTATATCTCGGGAGATTGCAATTTTTTTAAGTCTAGGCAGATGATCATAGAAAAGCAATTGGATCCCACCGCCATCAGACCTTGCCATACTCACAGGATTCCTGACTCAATTCTCAGGCATCAGCCAGTCTTATGGCTCCAGCATCTCTTGGGCAGCGCGCCGGCCGATTTCAACTGCGTAGTTCGTCCCCCGGTCCCAAGGATAGACCTGGCTCATGCTAGCAAACCACAACCCGGGGATTGAGGTTTTAATAGCGGGAACCGCCTGCGACTGATTAATCATTGGAACCGGCTGTGCATAATCCGTCTTTATCAGCCAGCTCTCCTTCACCCAATCAGGTTTAAAATCGGGGTTTACTCGGGATAACGCCGGTAAGAATCGATTCAGTAGCTCTTCTTTAGTCAGAGAGAAATATTCATGGTCGAGATCGAGATAATCGCCACAATAGAGAATGTGATCGCCATCAAAGTGCTCCGGCGAGAGATAGTTAGTATGTTCAACCATGGCCAGAAATGGGAAACCGGCGGATTTCGGCAGGTTATGCCAATAAATGCCATCTTTAGAGAGCTGATTTTTGAGCGCCAATATCAATACTACCGCGCCCATGGATGTTAAGCTTAGCAATTTTCGCCGGTAGTCCTCGGATAGCGCCGGGGCCAGTAGGGCCATCTGCTTCGGTGATGTCGTCGCCAGACATCTATCATAGTCGGCGCTCGTGTCCGAGAAAGTGAGACGAATCTTGCCTTCGCGAGTCGGCTCAATTCGTTTTACTGCCGCATTCAAGCGAATATCCACCCCTTCGATTTGCAGCCGATCGGAGAAGACATCTAAAAAAGCCTGAATTCCACCTTCATAAGTGCCCAGCCTAGGCGTGCGGGCTTTAAAGCGAGCCCAAAACCATGCCATATTGACATCCTTGTAATGCGGCCCGAATTTGCCTATTAGCATTGGTTCCCATACAGTCTCATATGCCCGTTTTCCAACCCATCGCCGCATCCATGAATCAGCCGTAACCTTTTCCAGGCTTAGCCCATTGGGCAGTAATTTAAGCATGGCCACAACCAAGCCTAAACGGATCCGATCAAACAAAGGTAGGCCCGGAAATCGAAGGACTGCTATAGCCGAATCGAGCGGATAAAACTTTTCATTATAGTAAACGGCAGTCATGGGGCGAGGGAAAACCACTTGTCGACTTAATCCCAATTCATCGACCAAACCTAATAAGTGTCGGTCGCTGGAGAACCAGTGATGATAGTAATTCTCCACTGACCATTCCCAGCGCGGGCATCTAAATCCTGCTGCCAGCCCGCCAACCTTATCGGCCGCTTCGTAAATAGTCACTGAACAGCCGGCCTTCCGAAGATCAAGCGCCGCCGATAGGCCTGTGACTCCTGCCCCGATAATCGCTACATTCATGCTTCGCTTCCTTCAGTCATTTCCTCTTGTACTCGCTGCCATGTAATGCTTTCACGAGCCATGTAATAGGCCCCCAATAGCGTAATAGGCAGCCATAGTGCGGCATGGAGGACGAGTGTATATCCAGCCGCAATTGCCCCATTCACGCCAAAGGCCTCTAAAATAGCAATTCCAGGCGCATCGAAGGTGCCAATATAACCCGGCGCTGAAGGGATCGTAGTAGCCAGATTGACAATTCCATTCATCAACATCAATGCAAAGAAACTGACCGTAAATTTAAAGGCATGCATCACAAACCAGTATTTGCACGTTTCAAGTAGCCAGATCACTATTGAAGTGACCAGGACCATGAACACATCCTTTGGCGAACGAAGCGATTCCAAACCACTCAGGAATCGTTCACAGATGGATTTGTATTGATTTTGGAATCGAGCAGGCACCAGACGATTGCCAAACCAAACAAGCATCTTGCTTGACTTGTCCGGAAAGATCGCAAGCAACAAAAAAACTATTACCGCGAGCAAAAATATTCCCGCTCCGATGATCGCCAGATGCTGTATGCTGCCCACAAATCCCGACGAACTTGTCAAGTGGGCCAATTGAGGCAAAGTCAGAAACACAAATCCCAACATTATCACGCCATCAAAAACTCGCTCGACGATTATCGTCGCTAGCGAAGCCGAGATCGGAACTCTCTCATTTTTCCGAAGCACGTATGCCCGCAGTAATTCGCCGGCTCGGGCCGGATAAATATTATTGCCCATATATCCAATGCAAACAATCGGAAACATGGTTCGAGTGGGTATCTCCTTCAATGGCCGAAGCAGGTAATGCCATCGCCAGGCCCGCGCCCATACTCCAATAAAATAAGTAAGCACACCTGGCAACAACCACCAATATTCCGCCCCTCGAAGAGCGGCCCATACTTCGTTTATTTGAAGGCCGCGTAGGGCAAGCCATACAAATAAAGCGCTGATTGTAAAACCCACCCACAAGTGCCAGCGTTTCACGCTTTTTCCTTTTACTCCTAATAATGGACGATTCAAATGCAATACTTCTCGGCATTCTACCATAGTGAGATAGAAAAAGACCGGGCATGAAGACTCCCTCACGCCCGGCCTTTTTATTACCCTACGAAATCTTGGCCAGCTCCGGAATCATCCCCTTTAGTATCCGTTCCATAGCCATTGTATGGCTGCAAACACCACGACGCAGAAAGAAATCACAATCGCACTTCCATTCGCCATGGTCGTATTCAATAAAATGCGGGTTATTCTCGCCATCAAACTTGGCTTGAAATGATATAAACTGAATCCTTTCCCGCTCGGCGGCATAGTGCTTTGCCTTTTCAATCTTGCCAATCATCCCATAATCCATTACATCTCCTTTCCTTATTCAAGTATACAAAAAGCACGCGGTTTCTTAACCTCGTGCTTCTTTTTCGCCTGCTCTCAATTGTATAGTAAATCCATTCATTTCGGGTTTTCCCTAAAATTCTATATAAAGTATAGACATTGTTACCTACCAAGTCAACCAGTGTTTAGACGCCTATTTGATGACGCAAGGCTGACGATTAGTTAATCAAGTATTGACTTAATCAGGCCAAATTAATGCTTAAAAAGAATCCAACAAATCCCAGCCAGCGCTACTACTTGTAATACGGCTGCGCTGCCAATTTGACTCTTATACGCATGGATTGGAAAAACAAGAAGCTCATGCTCTCAACGCTCCATACCTGAAAAGAAGCGGAATATTCTACGCCCGATCCGGCATTATTCGCAGAGCGTTTGGTTTTCATTCCGGCTAGGCTGATTCCTTACTTGCCCAATATCACTTCCTTATCACTCGCTAATCATCCGCCCTAAACTACGATCTCACCTGCTCGATTTCGGTTGGCTAACAACCCGCCTGCCCGGCCTGTAAGTCGCACGCCGACTAG
>DAOVFE010000455.1 GCA_030673085.1 Anaerolineales bacterium
TAAAAGCCGCCCCGGCAATAGAAATAGAAGCTAAGAGGGGTATTTCTGCAGCCCATGCAGCAAATTCAATATCAAGTAAATCATTTCCGACAAATAATAGGAGAGCAATATCAAGCAGAGCGGTTCCGCCGCAAAATAGGAGCACGGCTCGAAAATCATACTGCCAGGCAATCAACACCAATGGAATAAACAAAATCACAACCATTTGCCATACGCCGACAAGCATATATAGCTCGTACATACCCGATTCCAATGACAGAATCAGGTATTGACGAAGCATGGGCCCAACAGTGGCAATGACCAACATGATAGGCAAAAAGGCTCTTCCCAATTTATTCTGTATCCGGGGCCAAGAAAGGCAGATGACTAGAACGATTATGTCGATGGGAAAAATCCATGGGGATTCTCGGAAGCCCTGCAAAAGACGTCCAAAGTCCCCATGCGGTATATGCTTGCCGGCTCTTAATAAATATATAGCCAACTCGATAACCATGAATGATCGAAAAACTGGCAGCACTCCGGGTTCGAGGTCAGATTTTTTCAGCATGCCATCATCCTAGCACGATTTCGCCAAACTTGAATACTGAACGCTGTCATCTCTTAACATGACCGGCGTCATATCCGTTTACGAGCCGGATCATACTTGATTATTACGCCCTTCACTACCGCAGGATAGCCACATTCTTTATAGTTATTGTCGACGGGCATGGTTGGTCTGCGCTAATTCCAGCCGGCTCTGATTTGAAATAATATTTCATGAAGGAAAATGCCGAATGAATAAGAAAACCATCGTTATCGCACTTATCGTAGTTGCTGTGGCGGCTATTGCGTACTTCGTTATTAGACCCAGTTTTTTCAGCCAACAGGATACTGTGATTAGTGATTTAGAAATCCTTAGTATCGAACGCGGAGAACTAAGAGCTATCATTGGCGCCACCGGAACGGTAGAAGCCAATCAATCTGCTAGCTTGACCTTTCAAACCTCTGGAACCGTCGAGTATGCAAATGTTGAGACGAGCGACAAAGTAATCGAAGGCCAGGAATTGGCTTCGCTGCTGGAATCTTCACTCCAAGCTCAGCTCATCACCGCTAAATCTGAGCTTATTACCGCTCAGAATGCGTTGGATGACTTATTAAATTCGCAAGTGATTTCAGCTCAGGCTCAACAAACCCTCGCTCAGGCCCGCGACAATCTGGATCTAATGGAGTACCGATGGCGGGTCCAACAAGAAGGCTATCGAGCCAATGGCGAAACCATCGCCGAAGCAGAAGCTAATCTCGTCTTGGCACAAAACGAGGTTGACCGAGCACAACACGAATACAGCAAGTACTCCGGGAGAAACGAAGATGATCCTTCTCGCGCCCTGGCCCGTTCAAATCTGGCAGATGCCCGGCAGAAGCGAGATTCGGTTGAGCGAAGTTTGAATTGGTACACAGGATCACCAAATGAA
>DAOVFE010000316.1 GCA_030673085.1 Anaerolineales bacterium
ACTACCGGCTCCGATAGGCAGCCAAATGCATCCTGAGCTTCCAAGAGCGCAGGCAGCAGCCCGCTTCGCCCTTCAGGCCTATGGCAGGTGATAATGGGGGAGAGTTTACTGAGATCGAGAGCTTCCGCCATATGCGTCATCATACCTCCTAACAACTTGTGAATAATATCACAAAACGAGGCGGCGGCGATAATTGGTCCTTGATATTTATTCCCATGTTTCTTGGCCAACTTGAAATCGTCTTCCAATCATAGGCAATTCCCACCTTTTAAGTCAGAAATTCACATCTATATCTCGGACCATCAGCCAGATTCACTATCGCTACTTATATTGCTCAAATGGCCATTTTGCCTAAAGCGCTAATTAGATTGTTCTTTTGAGACAGCCCTGGCTCATGCGATAAAACCGGGATACTATACAGCGTGCGTCGCTCATTATCATTCGCCTACAGGAGCCTGGGCCTGCAGGCCAAACTCCGCTAGGATATAGTTTCGTTTGAATAAAGAATCGCCCGTCCCAATCTGCCATGGGTTACGCTTGATTAGCTTCGCCTGCCCGAATATCCAATCGAGGCGTACTTGTACGCCAAAACTGCATTAAAACCTGCGGGAGGCCGAACTCATTGTCGTTCGCTCAGGGCGGAGCGCAGCCGATCCCGACTGAATGATGAGCAGGATTTAGGGGTGTAGATATCCATAAGGGCCTTTTCACTAGCAAATAATTTCTCTTTTAATAAGACTATCAAGTTGACCATTTGCAATCAATTCGCTAAAATCTAATTATGCCTCTCGAAACAGGATCTTTACTCAATAACCGCTATCGAATAATTGAGCGATTAGCCACCGGCGGTATGGGTGCCGTCTATGTGGCCATAGATGACACACTGCAAATTAAGGTTGCAGTTAAAGAAAACCTTAACCTGAATCCCGATTCAGAACGACAATTCCGCCGCGAGGCTTCGCTGCTCGCCAGCCTGCGTCACCCGAATCTTCCCCGCGTAACAGACTATTTCATCCTCGAAGGTAGTCAATATCTGGTGATGGACTTTATTGCCGGAGAAGATCTCGAATATCGAATAAATAATCAACCACCTTCCGCTAGAGAAGTCCTCCTTTGGGCAGATGGTATTTGCAATGCCCTGAGCTATCTTCATTCCCTCCAACCACCCATCATCCATCGCGATATAAAACCAGCAAATATCAAGGTTCAGCCCGATGGCATCCCAATATTGGTCGATTTTGGTATTGCTAAATTCTTTGATGATACATCGAAAACAACCACGGGCGCACGCGCGTTGACGCCTGGTTTCTCGCCTCCCGAGCAGTACGGCGGCAGGCATACCGACCATCGCTCCGATCAATACGCCCTGGCCGCCACATTCTATAACCTGCTTACCTGCCAGCGCCCACCCGATAGTATGACGCGTCTTATCAAACACGTGCCGCTAAAACCCGCTCGCAAGATGAACCCCATGGTTCCTCCCGGCCTCGATGACGCCATTCAACGCGCCCTATCACTCGAGCCTGAGCAGCGTTTCCCTGATATTGCTAATTTCAAAGCTGCGCTCCATGGGCCGCCAGCTTCAGCGACTGTCCGCACCGATCAAGCCGCACAAACCATCCGCTCTGAGCAAACTATGCCGGCGGCGGCCCCATCCCGAAGGATACCTATTTGGATTATTCTTGGCGCGTTGGCAATCATCCTATTTGGTGGAGGCGCAATTGTCATTGGCAGCGGGATCTTGCAGCCCGAGCCCGCTCCTACTGATACAATTCCATTGGTTGCCGTCGCCGCAACCGAAACTCCATCGCCACTGCCCACGTATACTCCCGTTCCAACTTTCACTCAAACCCCCTCGCCTTCGGCTACACCCACGCTCCCGCCGACAGCAACTGCAGAATCTCCTTCCATTGGCGGCGGCGGACGGATTGCCTTCGTCAGCGACCGTGATGACGGGCGTACTCTGCAAGTCTATACTATGAACCCGGATGGTAGCGATGTCCGCCAGATCACATTTGGCCCAGGCCAGAAATCACAGCCAAAATGGTCTCCCGACGGCGCCAAAATTGCCTTTGTATCGAACCAGGAAGGCAACAAAGAGATTTATGTGATGAATGCCGACGGCAGCAATCCGCATAATATTACCAACAACTCCGCGGATGAGTTCGATCCGGCCTGGATGCCTGATCAAACTCGCCTCGTATTCACCAGCGATCGCATTAGCAATTTGCGCCAGGTTTTTATCATGGACATCGACTGTGAGAGCGGAGAAACATGCGCAACTGGCAAACCGCGCAATCTCAGCGCCGGCTTTGCAGTCGAGTATTCACCCGCCTGGGCGCCACCCGGCATGCAGCCGCTTCCCTGGTTGCCGGAGGATTACACCCTCGCCGTAGTGGTATCGATCAACGAAGCTCCGGGTAAAATTTTCTTTCGTATTCCCGATGAGAGCCTCCCCCCGGAAGAGGTCGATCCGATAGATATGGATCGCAGTAACAAGATTGTTAACGTTGATAATATCGCCTGGTCTCCAGACGGTCAATTCATCACTTTCACCTGGATCCAGCCAACCTGGAATGAGGTCTATCTTATCCGGCTCGCCGATCGTGGTCATTACAGCCCTGTTCGGCTTACCAATAGTCTGGGCAATAAGGAGCCAACCATTTCTCCCGACGGCCAATTGATAGCCTTCACCTCTACCCGCGATCAAAACCCCGAGATCTATTTAATGTCAGTTGCCGGCGCCGCGCAAACAAACCTGACTGACAACTCCGGCAGAGATATGCA
>DAOVFE010000075.1 GCA_030673085.1 Anaerolineales bacterium
TACCACCCCAATCGCAAAAGTCTTACCGGTTGATAACCGCCTTGCCACTAAATTAGGTGAGTAGTCAAGTTCTTCCGCAATTTTAAATATTCGAGACTTAGTTTTCTCTTTAACAAGAGGGCTGTTGTTTAAGGCACGTGAAACTGTTCCGGGTGTAACACCAGCGCGTTGAGCAATATCTCTTATAGTAGTTGCGTTTTTATTGGGCAAATTTCAACCGGTTGAATTTTAGCGCGAATTATAGCATTTCTATTATATGGTTGTCAACCATCCGAATTGAGGGGGTTGAAAAAGAAGTAAGGGATTCACAGGGAGGGCAATATTAATACAATGACATCATCATCTCACCATCGTCGGAGAAAGCCATGGAGAAAGCTCACTTTGCCAATCAAGATGGGGATCATTCCTTCTTCGGACAGTGTGCTCTATAAGCCTACTTTTTCCACCCTCTCTTTACGCCACATTAAAAAACATTGTCGAACACACTCAATTCGCCCGACCATAAATGGCCTGGCATAGATGGTACAATAATTTTCTAAGTCTACCCTCGATGCACTATGCTGCACTTGATGCGCTTGCTTTATGGCCAATTTGAGTGACGCTCTAAATATGGCTTCCATATCCTGCCTTACCAGGTGGAAATAGCTATTGTTATCAGGCTAATATTCTCGGAGATGTTGACATGGCCTTTGATCCCTCAGAGTTTCCCCGAGTCCTAACTATATACCTCGAACTTAGCAACTACCCTATCATGGCGGGGCGCATCCGAGAACGGATGCGTAAAGAGCTCTTCAAGCGGCGGATCATCTCCGCGGAAACATTCGAAGAAGAGGTCCGTCAAAAGGCTATTCACTCTCAGCAACGAGAAGGCCTTATCGATCCATTTGGAGAGGAATCTCCCAACACCTGGAATGAGCGCATATCCATTATTCAAGACCATCTGACTGATTTCTACTTCGCCTATAACCTCCCTCATGATCTTTTCGCCAAGTTAGTGCGTGAAGTATTAGCCAAGCGCCTTGATCCGCATGAGGTAGTACTATCCTTCCATCCCGAGCTGGCCCCCTGGGACATGCTATTTGCCCAGGGAGAAGCCTATGAGGCTCTGCCCGACGACGAGCGGTTCAAGGTTCGCCACCACCTTCAGGAGATTAAGGTAGTGCTGATCAAATCAATGATCAGCGACCACCTCGAATACGTGGGCATCGCAAAAAAGTGGTTCACCATTGCCGATATTACAGAAATTCGTTCCCGCCGGGTAGGACGAGGAAGGATCGGCGGCAAAGCGGCCGGACTTATGCTCGCCGAGTGTATTTTGCGCAAGGTCGAGTCTCCTGACCTGTTGAGCCATTTGCGCATTCCACGCTCATGGTTCCTTGGCGCTGACGTGTTTTACCGATTCACGCAACACAACGACTTAATCGAATTCAGCGACCAGAAATACAAGAGTGAAACTGAGATTAGAGATGAATATCCGACTGTCCGTGATCGCTATTTTGCCGGAACTTTTCCCCACGACACAGTTGAAGGATTGCGGGCTATTGTCCAACAGGTCGGAAAGACACCTTTGATTGTCCGCTCCTCTAGCTTGCTGGAAGATTCCTTTGGCACATCATTCGCCGGAAAGTACCAAAGTCACTTCTGCCCTAATCAGGATACTCCAGAGGAAAATCTCAACAATCTACTTGCTGCCATAAAAAAGGTTTATGCTTCAGTCTATTGTTCGGAAGTAATGACCTATCGCCGGCAAATGGGATTGCTCGATTATGACGAGCGGATGGGCATTCTGATTCAAGAGGTTCAGGGCCGCCAACATGGACAATGGTTTTATCCAGATGCTTCCGGCGTGGCCTTCTCTCGCAACCAATACCGATGGAACCCTTGCATCGATCGTAAGGCCGGGTTTATACGCCTGGTATGGGGGTTGGGTACCCGAGCGGTTGAGCAGTATGAGGACGATTATCCTCGCCTAGTCGCTCTGAGCCACCCCGCGCTTTTCCCCAACTCAGACCCTAAACATATCCGCCGTTATTCGCAGCGATACATCGATCTGATCGATCTGGATGCCAATGTTTTTTGCTCCCAGCCAATCTCCAAGTTGCTTTGCAGCACAACACCACTGCTGCGCTACTTCAGCCAGCGATACAGCGAGGGACACTTGCAGAGCTTCTTCGGCATTCCGCTCGAACTTGATCCAAGCGAACTGGTGATCACCTTCGATGGAGCGTTGCGCGACACAAATTTCCCCCAGCTAATGCGCCAGATGCTCGAAACACTTGAAGACGCTTATCATTGCCCGGTTGACACAGAATTCGTTCTTATGCTGGATGAAGCCGGGGATGGGCCGCCTACTCCAATAATACATCTGGTCCAGTGTCGCCCTCAGAGCCGCATGCATGGCAAAGCGGTTGCTATTCCGAAGAACATTCCGCCCGAACGACGCCTTTTTCTCAGCCAGCGCTTGATACCCGATGGCCGCGTTTCTGATATACGCTTTGCTGTTTATGTCGGCGAAAAGGAGTATCGCGCGTTGACGAATTCATCCCAACGGCATGAATTCTCACGCTTGATCGGTCGCATTAACGACCGCTTGGCTGATGAGACCTTTATCCTGCTTGCTCCTGGGCGGTGGGGCAGCGTGAATCCAGAACTCGGCATACCGGTTACCTATGCCGATATCTATAACTCAAGAGCCTTGATCGAGATTGTTGCGAGCGAATCGGCTCCCGAACCATCCTACGGCACCCACTTTTTCCAAGACCTGGTCGAAGCAAATATCTACATGCTTGTGCTGGCGCTTCATGATCCGGGCGCTGAATTTAACCAGGACTTCTTCAATAAGTCGCCAAGCGCTTTGGCTAAATTGATGCCGGAGGATTCGGCCTGGGAATCTCATATACGTATAATTGACATTCCATCTGTTGCCCGCGGGGATATGGGTGAATTAGTCATGGATGGCGACACTGGGACTGCGCTGGCCTATCTAAAGACAAATAGCAACGACTTGTAGTCATTCGGGCTACTTTCTATGCCGGTCAATCAGGCCATCCCCGACGGCCAGCCATATTCACCAATAAGGGGGACAAACGCCACCGGTATCAGCTTCTCCCTACTGATGATTTCGCCTTGACGAGTCCATCGCTCGAGGTATTGCCCACCGTGCCCGCCGGCCGGTAGCACCAGCCGGCCGCCGTCAGCCAATTGTTCTTTCAATGGCTCGGGAACGCTAGGCGCGGCCGCGGTAATCACAATCGCGTCAAAGGGCATCTCTTCCGGAAGCCCCCGAGTCCCATCACCGATCTCAACTTTAACTTTTTCTAAACCAATCGCGGCTAGATTCTCGCGTGCTCTTTCGGCCAGCTCTTGGATTCGTTCAATCGTGTAAACTTTATCCACCAGCTGCGCCAAAATAGCCGCCTGATAACCCGACCCAGTACCTACTTCCAGGACTTTATCTTCGGGTTTCAGTTCTAGTAGCTGCGTCATTAAAGCTACAATGTATGGCTGAGAGATGGTCTGCTGGTGTCCAATTCGCAAGGGATAATCACAATAAGCCCGGTTGCGAATATTAGAGGGAACAAACAAGTGGCGCGGCACTGCGCGCATGGCCGCAAGCAGACGCTCATCCACAATTCCCCTGCGCTCCAGCTGCTCTACCACCATCCGCTCGCGCGGCTTTTTGTACTTCTCTTCCCCCATCCCTTTTCCCTGGATCTATTATATGCTTTGCAATGCGTCCAGCAAAGCGAGGTTAGCCAGTTTGAAACGATTACCTCGTCACTAAAGCGCGCCTATGTCAATAGTCTAATCGGAGAGTGTTGAAAAAGAGAAATCCCTTGCCGAAATGATAATATACAGGCTTGTGATTCTCTTCCGCCATTTGTATCCTTCGGCCAAATCCAACCGGTTGGGAACCGCAACCGCCCGCGCATCGTCTATAGAATAGGTCCTTTACCCCCTATTAAGGAGGATTTCATCATGAACGCCCGTAGACTATCGATATTAACCGTTGCTAGTTTTATGCTCCTAGCTATAGCCGGAGCCTGTATAGGAGGAGACAGCGACGTCACACCGACCGCCCTGACCTCCATCCCCTCTGCTGCAGCCTCCACACCTAATCTCTCCCTTACAGTGTATAACCAGGGTAGCGCCCTTGTACGCGATCGACGCCAGTTCGAGCTTAGCAAGGGGTTTAATGAGATCGCCTTTCGTGAAGTTGCCGCTAGCATAGATCCGACTAGTGTCCTCTTTAAATCTATCACCGACCCTGAAGGCATGGTTGTGTTGGAGCAGAACTACGTCTACGATCTCGTTGGAACCAGCGCCCTGCTTAATAAGTATCTCGACCAGAAAATACAGGTCGTAACTAACGACGGCGAGCTGCATGAGGGACTACTTCTAAGTGGTCGCGATGACCTTATATTGCAGGAATCTAGTGGGGAAGTCACGGTAATTAAAAGCACTGAAATACAGCGATTCTCCTTTCCTGAACTGCCTGATGGACTGATCACACGGCCTACTCTTGTTTGGCAATTGCTCGCTAATCAGGCCGGCACCCAAGATGTCGAAATCACATATCTCACCAGCGGGATATCCTGGAGAGCCGACTATGTGCTGCTTCTGGCGGATGATGACAGCTCGCTCGATCTCGATGGCTGGATCACGCTCAATAACACCAGCGGCGCAACCTTTGAGGATGCACAGCTCAAGCTGATCGCCGGCGATCTTCAGCGGATTAGCCCCGAAGGCTATGCCGTTGATAGAGCCTATGCCGAAGAGATGCCTTTATCCGGCGCGGCGCCGGTCGAAGAGCGCGAGTTCTTCGAATACCATCTGTATGAAATTCCACGGCCGGTGACCGTGCATGATAATGAGTCCAAGCAAATTGAATTCGTCAGCGCCGCAGGCGTTCCTGCCGAAAAGTTCTTCGTCTATGATGGTCTGCAGTGCCGTGGCGGATACTGGTACTGCAGCTTCTACGGTTCAGCGCGCACTGATCCTTCCTATGGAATCGCCACCAACACCAAAGTCATGGTTATGGTTGAGTTTGATACCGAGAACGTCGACGCCGACCTCCCGGCGGGGCGCATTCGCCTTTACCAGCAGGATATAGATGGCGCTGCTCTTCTAATCGGCGAGGACTCGATCGATCATACGCCGAAGGGCGAGGAAATACGGCTCTATGTCGGCGACGCTTTCGACATCGTCGGTGAGCGAATCCAAACCGATTTCCGTCGGCCCCGCGAGAATGTTCTCGAAGAAGATTTCAAGATCACCTTGCGTAATCATAAAGATGAAGCTGCTGAGGTCCGGGTTGTTGAGCATCTCTCGCGCTGGAGCGAGTGGCGCATAACTAGCTCCACATCAGATTACGTAAAAATGGATTCGTCAACCATCGAGTTCCGGGTTAATATCCCCGCCAATGGCGAACGCACCATCCGCTACACGGTTCGCTACGAATGGCCGTAAACGGCGGAATGATCGCCAAATATAATGCCCGCAGGGACGAGTCTGTCGCTGCGGGCATTCTCATTCATCTCCCCAGATCGCCTTGCCTTTTTAATGCTCTAGACTATTACAGTAAAACCTAAATCGCTTAACCCTTTTAACCTGACACAAACCTAAGCTAGTCGGTATCAAGCGGCATGCATATCGGCCTGGAGACGAGTCGCTATTCGTCTCCTGAATCGATGCCAAACTCGATTTAACATTCGTTAAACAATTAAATATTTTTAAGGCGTCCCGACAGTGCAATCAATTGCAGTCACTGGTTGAACTGCCTCCTCAATCACATAATCAGAGATGTTGAAAAATCGCGGCCCATCATATCCGCAAGTTTGGAGTAGTGAACCAACGGGCTACTGTGCTATAAATTATCCATAAAGGTTAAAGCGAGTAAGCACAAGATGGCTAGCCGACGTCAGACCGAACTTGAGTATAGAAAGCAGATAAATAAAGTCATAATCTATATTCAAGAACACATAAATTCCCCGCCTCAATTGGAAGTCCTGGCTCACGTCGCCGGTTTCTCCCCTTTCCATTTCCATCGCATTTTCGCTGCATTCGTCGGTGAAACAATCGGTCAATACATCCGGCGCCTGCGCTTAGAACAAGCCGCCCGACGGCTCCTTGGCTCAACGCAGAATGTGACGAATATTGCTTTAGCTGTCGGCTATGAAACGCCCTCGGCGTTTACAAAAGCCTTCAAACTGCACTTCGGAGTAAGTCCCTCTCAACTGAGAGAGATGAACAAACAATCCGCGGCATCAATGCTCTATCAAGTAAAAATAAGAACAAAACAGAGGAGGTTAAGTATGAAGCCAGAAATTCGAGATCTGCCGGAACAAGAGGTGCTATATGTTAGAAGAACCGGCTTGATAGATAATAGCTTCACCCAGGCCGCTCAGGAAGCTTTTACCGTTCTAATGCGTTTTATAGAAGAGCGTAATCTATCCAAGCAATGGTCTCAGTGTCTCGCTATTACTCCCGACGAAACTAGTCTTACCCCGCCAGAAGACTGCCGCTATGATGCTGGCGTGATTCTTCGTCCCGGAGTCCAGGTGAAGCCAGAAGGCGAAGTTGGCATTCAGGTGATTAGGGCTGGGAAATGGGCTGTGTTCATGCACAAGGGTCCCTATGAGACGATGTGGCAGACATGGAATTCGGCCTATCGAGACTGGCTTCCTGCAAGCGGCGAGGAGCTTCGGGATGCTTCTCCTTACGAAGTGTATCTCGATGACATCGCGCAAACCAAACCCGAAGACCTTAGAACCGAGATTTACATTCCCATTAAATGAGGCCCCGGCCTTATCATAGCCGCATATCACGTGATCTAGATTCCTAGAGAACTTTGGCTTGTTTCTAACTTAACGAGCCAAAGTTCTC
Organism: Anaerolineales bacterium; assembly: GCA_030673085.1. Taxonomy (GTDB): domain Bacteria; phylum Chloroflexota; class Anaerolineae; order Anaerolineales; family E44-bin32; genus JAFGNH01. The sequence goes on from DAOVFE010000075.1 coordinate 6,886, forward strand.
ATTATTGACTGCGCTGAAAAAAGCCCAAATGCGGGAAAGGGTTTTTCTACCACTGGGCGCTTTTTCATTGGACTCATTATTGGCATTAAAAAATTATCTATGCTAAATGACGATGTAGTCTGAAATAGCGCCAACCCTTGGCAGAGCAATTATCGCTTGGCGTGTTACCAGGTGCCTGAGTACCTTTGCAATCAGTCACCGCTTGTTTAAATGGCTCTATTTCATCTACTTACTTATCTAGTGTCTTTTATTTCAATCTGCCGACCACCTCACAATCATCTTCTTCATTAGCTATATGAATCTTGGAAAAGCCAAGTTTCCAAACATATCCATATACCTTATTCTCAGTCATTTGCGAATAGACATTCATCTAAGTTGCTTTTCCTCTCACATGAGCATCATTTTCCTCAGACTTCTCATAACTCCAAGCACTAGATCGAGAGTGTTGAAAAAGAGGAATCATGGGAAAAAGCCAGGAAACCCAACAACTTGCTGTAGGGATGAGTGGAAAGTGCGGGTTTGGGAGCTACCGCCCCCATTATGGCTTTTTCCTTAGAAGAAGGGGCTATCTGAAAAGTCGAAAATCGCGATTATCATCCCCATCAATGAGCCAGATTCTGTAATAATCAAGCATAAACTCCCCACTTCGCGACTAA
>DAOVFE010000021.1 GCA_030673085.1 Anaerolineales bacterium
AGTGAAGAACTCCGCAGCAAGCCAACCATTGCCTAGGCAATTCATCCATAGAGAAACATGAAGCTCTTCTCAAGCAACGTATGCTTCGAAACCTCCAACGCAAAGCTTCGAAATTTGGACTTTGTTTGGTTCCTGTTTCGACATAACGCTTCGTGTTTCTTAGCAGCTGCGGAGTTCTTCCAAGGAAAAAGCCATAATGGGGGCGGTAGCTCTCAAACCCGCACTTTCCACTCATCCCCACAGCAAGTTGTTGGGTTTCCTGGCTTTTTCCCATGATTCCTCTCTTTTTCAACACTCTCCCACATATCAGATGCAAATGATCTAGGAAAGGATTTCTAATTGAGCTTTTAGTCTTATGGCCGTCTCCTCGATCGAAGCCAGCTTCTCGCGCTCCTTTTCGACTACATGCTCCGGCGCACGCTTGGCGAATGGTCCCGATAGTAGCTCAGATAAGCGCTTTATCCGGATCTCGGCTTCCTTCAACTCTTTCATCAAACGAGCCTCCTCCGCTTCGATGTCGATCATGCCCTCTATCGGAAAGAAGACTTCCACCGATCCAGCCACCAATGCAATCGCATTTTCTGGTATTCCCATAATCTTTGCCTTAATGCGCGTTGTATCGGAATTGAGACGCGCCAATGAAACAATCGTCTTACGCTGCGCCTCCAAGAATTCTGCTTTCTCGCCAGCCTGAATCAGGGCAGAAATGCGATGTTTCGGCTCAATGCCTTTCTCTGCACGCAGATTCCGAATCGCCCGCACTAAATCCATCACCAATTTAAATGATTCAATCGATTCGGTTGACTCTACTCCCTCTGGCTCTGGCCATTTAGCTACGATTAAGGCTTCCTCCCACCCAGCGTCAGGGGAAAAACTATCTGAATGCGCCTGGCATGCTTTTTTCAAATACCCCCATAGTTCTTCAGTCACATAAGGAATATATGGATGTAGCATCCGCAAACAATCATCCAGGATTCTGACCATATTTCTAGCCGTTAGCCAGGCGCGATCCCCGCCTTCAGAAAGCTGGAGCTTCGCAATTTCAAGATACCAATCCGCATATTCACCCCAAAAATATCCGTGGATCTGCCGTCCGGCTTCACCATACTGATAGGACTCGAAAAGACGCTGGACATTATCTTTAAGCTGATTGAGCCGCCCTAAAATCCACTTATCGGCTTCTGTTTGCTCAACCGATTCGGAGGTTTTATCCGGTGCATATTGAATGGCGTTTAAAACCAGACGGCCGGCATTCCAGATTTTATTAATAAAGTTGCGATTGGCTTCAACCCGCTTCACACTGAGATTTAGATCATTGCCTGGCGTTAAGCCTGTTAGCAGTGCGAAACGCAACGCATCGGTTCCGTAAGTATCCATTAAATCAAGCGGATCGGTCATATTGCCCGCGGTTCGGCTCATCTTTCGACCATGTTCATCCCGCACCAAACCGTGCAGGAATACTGTCCGAAACGGGACTTCGCCAGTGAACTCAAGGCCGGCAATAATCATTCTCGCCACCCAGAAGAAGAGGATGTCATACGCCGTTTCCATCATCGAGGTTGGGTAAAAGTAAGCCAAATCCGACGTCTGCTCTGGCCAGCCCAAGGTCGAGAACGGCCATAGCGCCGATGAGAACCAGGTATCAAGAACATCGGGGTCTCGTTGGATATTTGACGAACCACACTTCCCACAGCAGCTTGGATCTTCTCGCTCCACCGTGATATGCCTACAATCGGCGCAGTGCCATGCCGGTATTTGGTGGCCCCACCACAACTGCCTCGAGATGCACCAGTCGCGGATGTTCTCCAGCCAGTTGTAATAAACCTTGGTGAAACGGTCGGGTACGATCTTAATCTCACCCTTACGAACAGCCTTAAGCGCCGGCTCCGCCAGCGGCTTCATCTTTACAAACCACTGGGTCGATACCATCGGCTCGATGACTTCGCCGCCTCGTTGGCTGTGAGGCACCTGCATGATATAGTCCTCGGTTCGTATCGTTAGGCCAGCCGCTTCCATATCCGCCCAAATCTTGGTTCGACACTCATACCGGTCCAACCCCTTATAAGGACCGGCTTCCTTGTTCATTGTGGCATCCGGATTAAAGATATTAATGATAGGTAATCCGTGCCGTTGTCCGATCTCATAGTCATGCGGATCATGACCGGGCGTGATCTTTAGAGCACCCGTTCCGAATTCACGATCGACATAGGCATCGGCGATTATTGGAATTGGACGATTGAGCATGGGTACCAGGCAAGTCTTGCCGATGAGATGCTTATAGCGTTTATCTTCTGGATGTACGGCCACTGCCGTATCGCCAAGTATAGTCTCTGGGCGAGTAGTCGCTACAGGGATCTTCTCATCCGAATCCGCTAAAGAGTATTTGAAATAATAAAGCGTGCCTTTCTCTTCCTCGTATTCCACCTCAAGATCACTTACCGCGGTTCGCAAGCCGGGAGACCAGTTAATTAGATAGGAACCACGATAGATCAAGCCTTTTTCATAAAGGCCAACGAAGGCTTCCCGAACTGCCCTGGATAGCCCTTCATCTAAGGTAAACCGCTCTCGACTCCAATCGCAAGAGGCGCCGAGTCGTCTGAGCTGGCGAGTAATCATCCCACCATGCTTCTCTTTCCATGCCCAAACCTGCTTGACGAACTCATCCCGGCCGATCTCCTCTCTTCTCATGTCTCTAGTCTTCATTAAGTATTTTTCCACCTGCATTTGGGTGGCTATACCGGCGTGATCGGTTCCCGGGAGCCAGAGCGCAGACTTGCCCTTCATCCGCTGATGCCGGATCATCAAATCCTCTAACGATACAAACATAGCATGGCCAAGGTGAAGTTCACCGGTGACATTGGGCGGCGGCATAGAGATGACATAAGGCTCACGTGAGGCATCGACTTGGGGTGAAAAGTAGCCGCGAGACTCCCACCATTTATATAACCGCTCTTCCACCGACTTGAAATCATAGGCTTTAGACAATGTAAATTCAGGCATACGCATTCCTCGCATTTAATGTCTTTGTGATAGCAATTTTATAAAAGCCCAATTGCGCTTCCAGGATTACGCCAGTTAGACAAAAACCTAACAAAATCCGACTTCACCCCAGGAATAATCACACAAAAATTCTCTTCGTCCTCGAGGACGAAGAGAATAATTCTCCGCGGTACCACCTCGGTTCACCAATGGATATTGGTGCACTCGGTTCCCCACGATTATCTGGGGCTCGCTATAACGGGCGACCCGCGCCGTTCTATTCCCCAATAATTGGGTTTCTTCGGCGTTCCAACCGGGCGACATTCAGCGTTTGCTTCTGCGGGGGCTTTCAGCTTATAGCCGCTCCTTCTCTATCAGCGCGTCAGCGCCTACTCCTCCCGGCGTCTATCTGATATTCTGTTTATGGTGTAAATTATAGCAAAGAAAAAGCTAGCTCGTCAATCTTACTCTGCTGTTTTACTTAGCGGCTTCGTCCATTCGTCCGGGAATAGATCCGTTGCCTGATTCACAAGCTTGACAATATCGGGGTTGAGGTCAAATCTATGCATCCGGAGTGCAAATTGAGCTTCAGGCGTATGCCACTCCACCAGACGTAGAAGAGCAATGACGCGTGAGCGTTCGTTATCAGCTTCGATTGGCCCATCCTCATTTTTAAAAAAACCCTTTCGCGGGTTATCAAGCACCTCAATAAGCACGGGAATTACCGCTGGATGGTCGATTTGAGCCAACTTCTTCACCGATTGATGTGAGATCTCAAGATCAGCCAGTCGTAAGGCTCGAAATCGATGTATTTGGATGGCAGCCAATAGTGCTACCTCGCCGACAATCTCATCCTGATCATCAACCGCCTGCTCAATTTCGGCTAAGACCTCATCATCCTGAGCGATGCCTGGTCTGTTGGCAAGCGCAACTACGTCTCGTAGGCGATTCTCAGGACTAGCACAACGCATATCATAGGAAGTGCGAGCCCGTTCAATGAGCCGAGCGGCAGCCGTGGTGGCTTTTGGTTGAGTAGTCGCACTCCCGAGAATGACAGCGGCTTCTTCAGGCCTGTCTAATAGATATAGGATATGCTTAAGCTCGTCGCGTAATTGGGGATCGGCCTCTGGCATGAGATCCTCGATATAGCCATGCAAAGCTTCCCTTCTACCTTTCAGAAGTACTTCGCGGGATCGGTTACGCCAGAGATTAATCTCCTCCGCTTGGCTTTGCTGTTTCTGGTGCAACGCGTTCTGCTTATCCAGAACCTGCTTCCGGGCCTCGCCCTTCAGATCAACTATTTGGTTGCTTAACTCCGCAAGCTCTTTGCCAGTAGCGGTGAATTCTCTCTGAATCGTACCTGCCTGCCGATTAAGGATTTCTTGCAGCTTTCGCATTACAAGCCCTATCAAAAGATGCCTCCTACCTTGCCCCATAATATTTATGGGCAAGAAACGGATTTCTTATATGCCGTCTAAGGCATTGCCAATGGAAGCCAGGATATTGTATGTAAATATGCAAGTACTTGTCCGTAAACCCCTCAGAAATATGTTATAAATCTCTAAAACCAGTATAAGTGACTACTCCTCACGTTTAAAGGCGGAGGCTTCTACAGATTAGAACCAATGCGCTGCAGTCCCAGTGCAAGATGGCAGTAACGGTTGCCCCGGCTCAAGTTCGCAAGAAAAACAGGCATACCAATTATGCATCCAATCACGACGCAAAGTCAACGTCTTGATGGTGCCTTCTATTGGCCGATGCAACTTTATTCGGGCATTGCTAATCCTAGAGGCATATTCTTGATTATCCAACAACTTAAAACCACTTTTCAGATATGTAAAACTATCATATCAACCTTATCCTCGAAATCGAGGATAGTCAGGATTTTTGCCTTTCTTCACTCGACGAAAGAACGCCTGAAAGACAAGATTAATCCTTACGCACACATTTTGAAGGACTTGAGAATGAACTTATTTGATCTCCGGATGCTCAATCTTGTTCTCCCGGAGCATATCGATAGCAGCATAGTGAGAGATAGACTGCTGTTCTTTTTCCCAGGCGTCTTTTCAAATTGTTAGATTCTCTTTATACGCTTGGCGGCACAATTCAAGTGCTCGTGTGAACCTGGTTCGCTGAGATTTAGTTGGATTAAGACGATTTATATAAGGCTTTCTTATATTGTCATTCTACATTATTTGTGTAATGTCTACAAATCACAGAAAAGAATGCTTTATACCCCCGTATCTAAAGAAATGGGTTTTACAGCGCCAATGATTAAGTTCATTTCTCTATCAAATTAATAATTCTCAGCCCAGAGGATGTTGAAAAACATATTTGCCCATAAAAGAATGTGGTATATATGGGGTGGAAGCTGAGCTTCCACCCCATATATACCGCCCCTTAGGCAAGTGGTTTCTCTTTTTCAACCCCCTCTACCCTATGTTATTGCTCTTTCCCCAAGAAGCAGATGGGATGTTGAAAACACATATCTGTAATAATTTTTGCAAACATAGCATAGAATCTTCACTCCCACTCCATATCTACTATCTTGTTGGCAAATGCTCCTTTCTTTTATGCACATCAGGAAATTAAATTGACATATTTATGTCCACAGGCTAGAATGCTCGAAAGATCATTTGCAAAAGAAAGAAGAAGAAATGCCCCGCCTTACCGACATCAAGGGAATGGATCCTGTCCTCGCAGAGAAATTGGAGGAAGTAGGCATCAAAACAATTGAACGTCTATTGCAAATTGCCGGATATAGAAATAGTCGAGAAGATTTAGCCGACGCAATCGGTATTTCCACAGAGTGCCTTCATAAATGGGTCCTTATGGCTGACCTTATGCGCATAAAAGGTATCGGCGATGAATATTGCGACCTTCTCAAAGAAGTTGGCGTAGAGATGCTAGAGGAGCTTCGAACCCGGCAGGCTAATACTCTATATCAAGCTATGATCCAACTAAACGCACAGAAGCGATTAGTCCGGAGGCTGCCCTCACTCAATGATGTCAGCTACTGGATTGACGAAGCCAATGATCTAGATCCATTAGTGACCTACTAGGCTGCGCCTTCATAATTGAAACTATCATTGTGTCTATCGCCACACACATCATTGGCTCTTCCTCAGCAGTGAAGAAGGGGCTGTCTAAAAAGTCGTAAATCGCGATTCTCATCCCCACTAATGAGCCAGATTATGTTAAAAACTAGCCTAAACTCCCCGCTTCGCGACATATCTACTCAGTGCAATTGGGCCAGCTCCCCACCAACCTGACTTTTGGGACAGCCCCCATCTTCTAAGGAAAAAGCCAATAGGGGGGCTGCTGCCCCCAAACCCCCGCTTGCCATTCATCCACGCAGCAAGCTACGGGGAATTCTGGCTTTTTCCCATAAAGGGTTTTCCATTTTTCCGCCTATTGTCCATCTGGCAATTGCATCCCGGATATCCCCATCTACCAGATAAAAGATCTCTCAAGACCAAAAACCCTAGATACATGCAACATGAATTCTAAATGCCTATTAAACCAGCGCTCGCCGCGCCGACCGGTCTAAAATAGGATAAAATTAGAAATTAGTGTTTCACACCGGTTCATATTCCATATCACGATTCTTAACGAGGAAAAGCTCATGATTCTTGCGGGTGACATTGGAGCGACGAAAACCCATTTGGCGATCTTCTCTACCGACCGTGGGCCGTTATCCCCGATAACGGAGGCATCTTTCCCCAGCAGCCAATTTGCAGACCTAGAGCAAATGGTTTCCGAATTTTTAGCACAAGTCAAACTTACAGTTGACCGCGCTAGCTTTGGCGTGGCAGGCCCAGTAGTCGACGGTAAGGCTCAAATTACTAACCTCGCCTGGTCTTTATCCGAAGATCATTTAGCTGAATCTCTTAATCTAGTCTCGGTGAAATTAATAAACGACCTAGTTGCAACTGCCAGCGCCGTTCCCCTTCTTAGGCCCGACGATCTGCTGATATTAAATAAGGGTCAAGCCATTCCGAAAGGTACAATTGGCGTCCTGGCGCCGGGGACAGGCCTTGGTCAAGCCTTTCTTGTATGGGACGGCAAAGCCTATCAAGCCTATCCATCTGAAGGCGGCCATACCGATTTTGGACCGACGAGCAATCTCGAAATTCAATTGCTTCAATATCTTTGGAGGACCTATGATCACGTGAGTTATGAGCGAATCTGCTCTGGGATAGGTATTCCCAATATCTACTCTTTCCTCAAGGATTCCAGCATTGCCGAGGAGCCCGAATGGTTCCGGGAGCAATTGGCCGCAGCCGATGACCCAACGCCAATCATCGTAAATAACGCCCTTGACCCGCAAAGGGCCTGCGCTCTATCCAGTAAGACTCTCCAATTATTCGTATCCATCTTGGGGGCAGAGGCCAGCAATCTGGCCCTCAAAGTCCTGGCCACCGGTGGAATCTATCTCGGGGGCGGTATACCACCGCGCATCCTACCCGCTCTAAAACAAGACCAGTTTCTGAAATCCTTCCTTAGAAAGGGTCGTTTCGAATCTTTACTGCAAAAGGTGCCAGTTCAAGTTATTCTCAACCCAAATGCGGCCATAATAGGTGCTGCCTATTATGGGCTTATATCTTAACCCTATGAATCTAATCTTCGGCTCATTCTGCTATGCATTGCGATTTTTAGTGAAGATCAACATGAAACCTTATTTCATACCATCAGACATTCCGGTATAATCCATTGCATGGCGAATAAGAAAGAACGGATTCTATCGCCGCAGCACCGGCCGGATGATCTCCGAGAGAATACAATCCGTCCGCGCTGGCTGTCGGAAATGATTGGTCAGAATCGGGTAAAAGAAAACCTATCGATTCTGATTGATGCCGCCAAGGGACGCAACGAGCCACTCGACCACGTTCTGTTTTATGGCCCCCCCGGCTTGGGAAAGACCACTTTAGCTCACATTCTAGCTAATGAAATGAACGTCAGCCTAAAGGTGACCGCCGGACCGGCGATTGAACGCACCGGAGATCTGGCGGCTATCCTGACCAATCTTAAAGCGGGAGACATCCTATTTATTGATGAGATTCATCGCCTTGGCCGAGCGGTTGAGGAGATACTTTATCCGGCGATGGAAGATTTCGCACTTGATATAACCCTTGGCAAAGGCCCTGGCGCTCGCTCTGTTCGCCTGAAGCTTCCTCACTTCACACTCGCCGGTGCGACAACCCGACTTGCGCTGGTTACATCGCCGCTGCGGGCACGCTTTGGCGCTTTATACCACTTAGACTTTTATGATCTGGACGCCATGAAGGCCATTGTGGTCAGAGCCGCCAAGGTACTGGATATTGAAATCGATAAAGACGGAGTCGATGAAATTGCCTGCCGCTCGCGGGGGACACCCCGCGTTTCCCTGCGAATCCTACGACGCGTACGTGATTTCGCTGAAGTACGCGCCAATGGGCACATCACCCGTGCAGTCGCATCCAATGCGCTGGAATTACTCGATATCGATGAACTCGGGCTAGATGACGCAGATCGTCAGGTCTTGCGTACAATCATCCAAAAATTCTCCGGCGGCCCGGTAGGTCTGCAAACTATCGCTGCTTCGATAAGCGAAGAACCGGATACAATCATGGATGTAGTCGAACCCTACCTGCTCCAATTGGGATTCATCAAACGCACATCGCAAGGCCGTGTCGCTATGCCGCAAGCCTACAAACACCTCGGCATCCCGCTCACGAAAGACAATCAGCCACGTCTTCCAGAGCTCTAATTGACTGCCAGCGATGCATTAACATACATACATCGACGCGCCTTCAATTATTTGCTACGCACCTACCAATAGCCTTCCTGCATGGAATGAATAGCTGATGATGGAAACCAGTGACTTTTATTACGAACTCCCGCCCGAGAAAATCGCCCAGCGTCCAAAGCATCCCCGCGATTCCTCCCGCCTTTTAGTCCTCAATCGATCTCGTAAAGAGATAACCCATCATATATTTCGCGAGCTGCCTCAATTTCTGCATCCTGGCGATACCCTTGTCCTCAATGAGACCAAAGTCGTACCAGCTCGCTTGCATGCACGTAAGATCCCCACTGGCGGCAAGGCGGAGATCCTACTGCTTAAACGGCTGAAACCTCAAACATGGGAGGCGCTTGTCGGAGGGAAAGGGCTAAAACCGGGACGCCGTCTTGACATTGAGGGAGGAGCAGAAGCGGAAATCATACAAGATTTAGGACGCTCACGCCGGCTTATATATTTCAGTCAACCAATTATGCCAATGCTTGAACAAATCGGCGAAATGCCCCTTCCGCCCTACATACATAAACCACTCCAAAGCGCAGATGAATACCAAACCGTATTCGCTCATTACCCAGGTTCATCTGCTGCACCGACTGCAGGATTGCATTTCACGCCAGAGCTGCTAAATCGGATTGAAGCCAACGGCGTTCACATTATCACTATCACACTTCATGTCGGCCTGGATACGTTCGCTCCGGTAAAAGAACTCAATCCGAGCCAGCATAAGATCCATACCGAGTGGTGCCATGTTACCCAGGAAGCTGCCGATGCAATCAACGCCGCTCACGCCGCTGGGGGACGGATCATTGCCGTTGGCACGACCACCACTCGCACGCTCGAATCTGCCGCTCAGGCGGCCACATCGCCAAACATTGCGGCTCCCATTGATGGCCCAACCGACCTCTTTATCCTGCCAGGTTATAAATTCCAGGCAGTCGATGCCATGATCACCAACTTTCATCTTCCCTGCTCAACACTCTTGATGCTGGTCAGCTCCTTTGCCGGACGCGAGCGTATACTTCAGACATATGAAATTGCCAAGCAAATGAACTACCGTTTCTATTCCTTTGGCGATGCGATGCTTATTCTCTAATTGACTCCAACAACCAATAATGGCATACTTCAATTGTCAGATTTGCTATTGAAGAACAACTTACCTAACCTCCACATCGCTACCCCATATACGAGGAGGTGATGCCAATGAGTAGTGACTGTACTCGTAATGAAAGTACCGCTGCGGCATCCCTCCTCCTCGGAGGATAAGAAAGCCGCAGCGGTGCCCAAGCAGCCGTCTTTATAGGCGGCTGTTTGTGCGATTCTAACTTAAAGGTTTGGCCAATGACCCCATTATCCCTGGGTAAACTTCCACCGAAGTTCCTTGATCAGCTTCTAAGATATATTGCTGATTCAACAGATCCGCGCGTCTACCAAGGGCCAGGCATTGGCTTAGATTGCGCGGTTCTTGATTTTGGAAACCGCTTCGTAGTTGTGAAATCAGACCCGATTACATTTGCTACCGATTCTATTGGCTGGTATGCGGTTAATGTCAATGCCAACGATATCGCCACCACCGGTGCGCGTCCTCGCTGGTTTCTGGCTACACTCCTGCTCCCGGTTAGCACAGAAAAGAAAACTGTGGAAACGATCTTCGGTCAAATAAAAACGGCCTGCCAAGAGGTTGGAGCGTCCCTCATCGGAGGGCATACCGAGCTTACCGCCGGATTAGACCGGCCGATTATTGCCGGAACAATGCTTGGCGAAATCGATCGGGAATGCCTAATATCCCCAAGTGGGGCAAAACCCGGAGATCATATCCTTCTTACTAAGGGCATTCCAATTGAGGCCACAAGCATCCTGGCCCGTGAATTTCCAGCCAGACTTTCCAGCCTGCCCAATTCAGTTGTAGAACGGGCGGCAGAATATCTGCATAACCCCGGCATATCTATCGTACCAGAGGCCATGGCCGCGGCTGAAGTTGGCGGCGTTACCGCCATGCACGATCCAACTGAAGGAGGACTCGCGGCTGCTTTATGGGAACTAGCCCAGGCATCTCAAGTCCGTTTGGTTATCGACGTGGAGGCGATTCCGATTCCACAGGAATCCCGAATGGTATGCGATGCTCTCAGCATTAACCCCCTCGAAGCCATCGCATCTGGTGCGCTCTTACTTACGGTTGATCCAAAATCTGTTTCCTTGGTTCTGAAGGCGATAGGCGATCTAGATATTACGGTTGTGGACATTGGTAGTGTGGAACCCGGCCGCGATGTACTAATCCTTCGTCAAGGGAATAGCTCTAGATTGAACTGGCCATTGCGGGATGCCATAGCACAACTATTCGAGAAACCGTAGAAACCTTAAGCCCGCTCATACAATATAGCGCGCCAGAAACCCAATTGCTGTGGCAATTAAAGTCACAAATACATGCAACCCGAAGAAAACGGCGATCGCGCGGTATGGCTTTATTTGGGCGCATATTCCTCCAACAAGCGAATAAGTTATACCGATAATTAACCAGGCAAAGCCAACTGGAATTTGTGGATGTAGAACGCCTATCGGCCCTCGGGCCAGCACGTTAAGCAGTACATTTACCCCTTCCGAATGGCAGACCATATCGCCGCTTATCCCCCAACGCAGCGATAGAACTTCCTGCCGGCATAACACATCGCGAGTAAAAGCAATCTCAGAAATACCTGCTTCAATCGCTATAAACGCCAGAGCAGCAAACGCTCCAATCATAAAACGTTGTAAACCCTGTTTTGTCCTATTTGAAGCGCTTTTAATCTGCATCAGAGGTCCTTGCAAGCCAAGCTCCGTATAACAAAGCAGTCCGATTTCGAGTTGCAGCCAGCCGGTAAGGAAAAGCCGCTATATAGACT
>DAOVFE010000058.1 GCA_030673085.1 Anaerolineales bacterium
TCCGTATCCATCCGGGTCTGTCGATTCTTCTCCATATCCTCCTTCATAATCCGAATTAAATCTTTGAGTCTGTTTAAAAAGACACTTGCCGGCAGGGTTCTCCTGCCGGCTGGAGATATGCAAAATCCGCTGAAAGAGAAAATTACCTTTCTTTCCAGCGGATTCATAAATGCGTATTTCACAGCCAGGCCAATTATTAGAAAGGCCTTATATAATTTCCTATGAAGGCTTCTCCTTCGCTCCGTGATTACCTTCGCCTTTCAGTGAATCGATCTCAGCAATTACCGGTGGCATAATATAGCCAATCCCCTGGCGGGTTACAATGTGGATCGGATTCCTGGGGTCCAGCTCAATTTTTTGTCGAAGCCGGCTCAACGTAACCCACAATATTTCCTTTTCCTTCCGATAGTCCGGCCCCCAGACTTGTGTCAGCAATTCTTCCTGGGTCATCACTCTACCAATTGAATCCGCCAAGGTTTGCAACAGTCGATACTCAGTAGCGGTTATTTGGATCTTTTCACCGCTTGATGTAACTTCAGCTCGAGCCAAGTCAATCGTAAGTTCATAATGATGGAAATATCGTTGGGGATATTTAGTAAATGTCTTTCTTTCTGCTCGTCTTAAAACCGCCCTGACTCTTGCCATTAGCTCTTGAGCTGAAAATGGCTTAACAATATAATCGTCTGCCCCGGCATTCAAGCCGCGAATCTTGTCGCTCTGTTCACCCTTGGCGGTCAGTATAATAATCGGAACGTTCGAAAATTCGCGTATTCGGGCGCAGGTTGTGAAGCCGTCTATACCTGGCATCATCAAGTCCAACAGAATAAGGTCTGGAAACCATTCTCTCGTCATTGAAATTGCTTTCGCGCCGTCGTAAACGCTTTTCACCCGATAATTTGCGACCTTTAGATGATCTTCGACCATATTGACCATTAAAGGCTCATCATCAACGATAAGAATCTTTGCGGGTGTAGTCCCCATTTCAATATACCCTAGTGTTCTGTCAAACGCCAATTCAATATTCGTAAGGACCAAAACAGAACACTTTTAGCTTTGTCAAAGGGAGAAATCGGTTTTCTGTACTATCTCTTTCATCTTTGACAAAGCACTATCCAGCCACAAGGTGTTTAATATCCGCCCTAAATGGCCTTCCTCTATTTTTAATAGGCCGATTCTTAATCCCCATCCAATAGAGCTTATTATCAGCCGGTTTAGAAAAACCTAACCCGAAATCTTCTTCAAGAAGTTTGCTCCAAACTAGGCCAGATGTCAAGCCAAAGCGCCAATGACTTAGGTGGATATTAAAGTAAATGACAAAACCCTCAAAATTCCTTTAGGGATGTCCTTTAGGGACATCCCCCATTGCGGGAATTTTGCCCCTTCGGGTGCGGGTTTTGTTTAAATATTCTCTCAGGACTATCGCCCTGCAGTGCCTACGGCCCTGGCCATTTAAATTCTGGCTAATCGAATAAAGCTATGTACATCCAGATCGATAGGCTTTGAGTGAGATATATCCACCAGCATAAAAAAAGATCAATTTCGCCCAAAAGCATTAAATCATCACAGATCGGTTACGGGTCACCCGATGCTCATCTAGCATCTTATTAGAAACAGAGCGCTATTAATAATTTTAAACCGGAATCTCCCAAATCTGGTAATCAATCTAATCCTTCAGGCGCTTTGTAATAGCCATACCCGCTTCATCAGTAGCAAATTAAAAGCGGCATCTTTGTGTTGCGGATCAGGTGGTCAACCGTGCTGCCCATGGCTACTTCCTTAATCGCCGGATCCCCATATCCTCCCACCAGGATTAAATGGCTGCCATCCTGTTCGCTTGTTCGAATAATGCATTGATCTACCCGGCCAAACTTATGTACATAGTGAGCATCAACGCCATGAGATTTTAGATAGTTGCGCGCCTGCCGCATTTGCTCATATCCAAGATTTCCGCGAGTGGCGATGGTCAGCACAGTCAGCCGGGCTTTCCACTTTCCGGCCATGTATGTGGCAATATAAAGCGCTTCCCGGGATTTCGGGCTTCCATCAAAAGCAAGCAAAATCCTTCGTGGCACATGAGCGCTGCCAAATACCGTCAGCACCGGCCGGCCGCTGCGCCGAATCAGAGTGTGGAGACCGGAGCTCAAACGGTCCTGCATGCGATCCCCAGGCGGATGAGCCACATGAAGCACAATCAAATCTGTCCAACGACCTCGATCTCTGATCTTTTTCTCAATTTTTCCGACTTCAAAGGCAAAATCCCCGGAGATTCCAGCCTCTTCGCAACGGCGGATAAACTCGTTTCGCTTTTCCTCTCTACATTCCTCGTCTTCTTTCTCGGCATTCTGCATCACCATTAAGCCATGTAATTGCCCATTTTCGCAGCGGGCAATCTCAACGGCCTCATTCAGCGCGGTCCACTCTGGGTCAGCATCACTGATCGGAACCAATATGTCCCGAAACAAACGTTCCTCCTGCCCCGTGACAACCCGTTCCTGACGCCACATACCCGGTTCAGGACCGGATTCGATTGCATCCGGGATCAGCCAGTCCAGCACCTTGGCCTTAATCCGAGAAAATGCACGTCTGAACGTTGGGCTATATCGCGAAACCAGATCAGTAGCCGCTTTTTCCGCCGGGACCTCCCACCCCAGCTCGTTTCCAAGTTCGGCCCGGTGTTTAGAAAGCCAGAGATAGAGGTCGGTTTCTGTACGACCAGGAAAATCTCGTAGAATCCCCTTCTCGCGTATCACCTGGACTATCGGCAAATAAACCTCATCATACCAGTGCACCATCGCCGCTTTATAAGAGATGTCCCGCTGCTGATCGATGCCCATAAAGTAACGATGCAAATCGATATGTTCTTTGAGCGTCCGGTACTGGCCAGGAATAGTCACCGTCAGATCAGCATCAGGGCGAAGTTGGTCAATTCCAGTTTGAATGAGAAAGTCAGCATACTCAGCTTTGATGATTAACTCATCAGGATCTACATCTGAAGTGAGCTTTACTTTGGTCTGGACCTCTTTAACGTAGGCTTCGATATGGGTGGCTCCAACAGCCCGAGCAACCGAAATCCTATGGTTCCCATCAAGTACGAAATAGGCTTCCCCGATTTGAAAGAGTTCTACCGGCGGCAGTCCCTTCAAATCACTGAACCCTACCTTCACACGAGCCCAGCGCTGCTCATCACTCGTCTGCCGTGGTAAAAAGCTGCGAGTAAAATCTGTATATCGACCCACGCTGCCAACAATCGAATCGAGCGGAACATTGTGCAGGCCTCGATCAACCTTACTCCCGGCTCTCAGTTTGCGGCTTACCTCTTCAAAGGAAAGTAAATCTGCCGATTTTCCGGTAATTCGCGCCATTATGTCTTCCATAGCAGCTCGACGCCGGGACACATGAAAGTCATTTACTGCAGAACCAAGCGATCCAGTTGGCGAATAACTCATATTAATACCTTCTTTTAATGTTTACCAAACCTCAATCAATCCTCGCGACGGCGCTTAAACAGCGGTCCGGATTACTCTCCGGCTTTCATCTCAAACTGCGCACCTTCTGGAAATGGAGATCCGTTCCGCTCAAACACATATCCGGCCGCTCCTTTATGCCCCCCTCCCCCAAATTTTAGCGCTATCTCAGAAACATCGACCTGATCTGAGTATAACGAGACCAATGTGACCAGTCGAGAATTCTGAACTGCATCTACGTAACAATAGCCAATTTCATATCCTCGTTTGCGGATATACTCGCCAATGTCGCCGCTTCCGGGAAAATTAACAGCCAAAGTTTTATGGCCCTCAAACTGCACCTCAAAACCAAAATGCTCTACTCTGCCCCGGATATTTCTCAAACGAGCGCGATGAAGAATCTCTCCTCTGGTAATTAGCTCATCGATCAAAGGCCGGTCGTCTGCCAGTAGTTGTCCCCAAAGAGCATCATTTTCAGGGTTGCAGTTTTCCTGATAAATCCCCGCATTGAAAGCCGCCGTCTCAGGACATGCGAAGCGCCAAACATCACGGTCGCCTATCCATACCACCGCATCGGGCACAGATTGATCTGGAAAATAAGTTTTCCAGGTGAGCACACAGGCGGCGTCTTCAAGATCGCGTGTACCGGCAATATCTTTAAGACTGGCCAACGCTTCGATCGCGGTTTTATGATGATCGATCCAGGTTAGATCGGCCGTCGCCCGAATGCGATTCATACTGTCGAGCGGCAGAGAAAAATCAACCAGGACCACTTTTTCTGCATTATTGATCGCATCCCATGGAATAGGCATGCCATAATCCACGGGGAAAAGAGCAACTCGCTTCCCCATTTTCCGTCTGACGATAGCTGCCGAGCATTTACCATCCATGTCATTATGATATAGACAAACAATATTACCGGATTGCACTCTATCTGATAACTTTTCATTCATAGTCGTTCTCGACCTCCGGCATCAAATCCCACGCCGTTCCATTTTGAATTCATTCTCTGACCGCCCGCTTACATCCACTGTGCTTCACCTCATCCCTCTGCTCAACCTATTACTAATACCGGAAACACACAACTGCCCCCCTCATTTTGCCAGGGCCGCCATGGCTTAGGGAGAGATTGTACCCTGGAGATAATTGCTTTTAACACCTTTACCTACTGTCTGCTCGGACTTAAATGCGGTAACATGATATCGTACACGCTTCTGCTAATTATCAAGATTTTCCGCATCTTGCGCCTCCGGCAAAGGTAAGCATGCAGATCGATGAGAGAAGAGGTATGAAGCAAAGATGAATAAACCGCGGCCGCTAATTATAACTCTGATTCTAACCGGAATTGCCCTTGCTGGTTGCAAGCATGCGACAACTATAACCCCAACACTTGCTATCGCCGCCCCTCCCAGGGCAATTATCAGTGAGGTGATGGCAGGGGTCCAGGATAACAATAACTATGAATTCATCGAGCTTTATAACCCCGGAGATAGCCCCATCGACCTGAATACCTATGCCCTTCATTACCGGTTGCCCAACAGCCAAGAGGACCTAACAGTCTATCAGTGGAATACCAAAGCATTCATACCACCCCGCGGCCACTATCTACTGGTTCGGGCGGACCAGGATATTGGAATAGTCCCGGATAAAACCTTTAAACAATCGCTCAATACTTCTGGCGGAGGGCTTGCCTTAATCAATGCCAGTGGGACTATTGCTGATAGTCTGGGCTGGGGAAAGGCTCCGCAAAACTTCAGCGAAGGGACGCCGGCGCCAGCATTGGAAAATGGATTTTCACTTGAGCGACTTCCTGGGGGCGTAGGTGGCAATGCAATCGATACCCAAAACAACTTTGCTGATTTCTCCCTTAATGATTCTCCGTACCCACAGAATAGCGGCAGCCCGATTACCCCAGCAGCCAGCCAACATCTTGAGTTTGGCCTGTCTGCGCCGGAGACTGTTAACCCCGGCACTCAGTATAAGTACACACTTACCGTTACTAACCCGACCCAAAACACTCTAAATGGCATCTACATCCAGATCCCAATACCGTCCGTTTTGGAGATCGCAAATCTTCCAGCGGGCTTCACCCAAGATGACCATGATTTATCGTGGACGCTCGGCGCATTAGAAGCGGGTCAAAGCAAATCCGATTCGATCACAGTCCAGGCTCCCTGGACTTATCAGACAGTTATCGTCCAGAATTACTTCGTTACCGGCGAGGGCGGCATTCTGCCGACTTTCGGCGGCCCGATCATCACCCGGATTGAAGGTGGCTCGATTCCCATCATCGCCGCCCGTGGATTAATGGATACCGAAGTCATCATCCAGGGTATCGCCACTATGTATACTGGGGGATATTACGCCGGTGGAGGAAATACTAAGTTCTATATTGAAGATGAGACCTCCGGCATCCAGGTTCAGGTCTTTGGCGGCGAAAGGCTGGTCGATGTGCCAATCGGAGCCCGCGTCCGAGTTCGCGGAATAGTCGGCAATTACCGCGGATCGATTCAAGTCGTACCCGAAACCGTTCCTGACGACGTTGAAATCCTCTCTCCTCCAAGTGAAGAAGTTGCAGTGCCTATCACTCCTATAAGTATCCAGCAAGCGGCCAATGATATGGAGACCCTGCCCGGGCATCTTGTAGAGATCGATGGAACAGCAACCCGTATCGAGGAATTCTCTTATAGCTATGAAATTGACATGACAAATGAGAATGGGCAAGTTGTTACATTGTATGTCGATAAAATGACAAACGCGACTGTCGAATCGCTCAAAGAAGGGCGTCAGTATCGCGTCTGTGGAATCCTTGAAGTGCGCGATGGAAGCATGAAGCTCTATCCAAGGACCCAATCCGATTTAGCCGAAATTTTTCCGCCAGCGCTTCTTCTCGATATCGACGCGCCAAACACCGTCCAATCAGGCGGCGCGCTTACCTATACTTTAACAGCGCATAACTACACCGATGCGCCCCTCAGCAATATCGAGATTATTGCCTATCCTCCGGCGGAAGGAGCCGAGATCCCCGTCGCATCCGATGGCGGCAATTTCGATGGAAATGAGATCCGCTGGATCATTTCCGAACTGGCGGGTAACGGCGGCCAGGCGTCGGTTCAGTACACTGTTACTATAACTCCATCCGCGCATGATTATATCCAGGCCGGATCCGCTCAGGCCAACGCGGCAGAATGGCCGGAGCCGGCACAAGCGGCCCCCAGAAAAACGTTTATTGGCAACCAGGTTCCTATTTGGGCCATTCAGGGATTCGGATCGAATTCTCCTTACGTCCTGGAAGAACTAACAACATCGGGTGTGGTTACCGGAGTTTTCCCCGGATTAGAAGGATTCTGGATTCAGGAAACCACAACCGATGATGATCCAACAACCTCCGAAGGGCTTTTTATTGACATCGGAGAGTTAGAGCCTATGGTATCCAGCGGCGACTTGATCGAAGTCAGCGGAATCGTTCGCGAATCATCCCAGCAGACGCAACTTATGATCAGCCAGCCGGCCGATGTTCAAATCATGAGCTCGACTAATCCATTGCCAGAAGCCATTGATCTTAATCCGCCAGTAAATGAGATCGAATCCCAACGCTACTTCGAAGCTATGGAAGGTATGCTTGCCCAAGTATCTGGACCTGCTCTGGCTATCGGCCCAACTTCCAAGTATGGGGAAGTCCCTCTGACCTTGCCTGAACATGGATTGCAGCGCCTTTGGCGCCAAAACGAGACCGGAATGGTGATTCTGGTGGATGATGGTTCATTTGATACGCACTACGATAGCTCCACCCTCGACTATGTCGTCGCCGCTGGAGATTCGGTCAAAAATATCGTCGGACCGCTTGCATTTACCTATGGGCGATACAAGATCGAACCCATCGCTGAACCTGAGGTAGAGGTCCAGGCCCGCGCATTTGAGCCGCTTTCCGAAATCGGTGAAAACCAATTCAGCATGATGACTTGGAACGTAGAAAATCTATTCGACATCCTCGACCCGCACCCTGCCGATCCGCCCCGCCCCAGGAAAGCTGATTACGATCTTGCACTGGCGAAAGTGGCCAATACGATTTTAGGGGCTGGCGCGCCAACCATCATCGCTCTGCAAGAGGTTGAGAATATCAAGATTCTTGAAGATTTGGCTGAGTGCGAGCCGATCGCCGAGTTTGGATATCAGCCTTTCCTGATCGAAGGAACCGACAGCCGGGGAATAGATGTTGGCTATCTTTTGCGGGGTGATCGGGTCCAGCTGATTGATTCGCACCAATATATTGCGCCAGAGGGACTAACCAGCCGCCCGCCCTTGCTGATCGAAGTTGAGATCACTGCCGGCGGAGAGCCGATTAAGTTGTATGCGATCAATAATCATTTCAGCTCGATGTCCGGCGGAGAAAAAGCTACCGAACCACGGCGCACCGCCCAGGCAGCCTGGAACGCCACTATCCTCGAAGGGGTCCTTGCAGACGAACCTGACGCGCTAGTGGCCATCATGGGCGATCTAAATTCATTCTATGACTCACCGCCGCTTGATGCTTTACGTCAGGCCGGGCTTAAACACGTGTTTGAGCACCTGCCGGAAGAAGAACGCTATACCTATGTTTATTATGGCGTTTCCCAAACGCTAGATCATATCCTGGTTACGCCCCCACTGATGGGCATGCTTCAGTGGGTGGATATCCTGCATATCGACGCCGATTACCCGCCTCCGGAGCCGGGCGATCCTTCGGTTTGGCATAAATCCGATCACGATCCAATCATCGTAACCTTTGGACCTTAAAGGTAAGGGATCTCTCTTCGATTGGAAGAAACTTCAATAGATTGTGTCAGAGGGCAGCGGCGAGTTGCCCTCCATTATATTGAGCGTTATTTCATAAAAAAAAAGCACATTCTCTAACATGCAAGAGCCACTAGTCCTTC
>DAOVFE010000298.1 GCA_030673085.1 Anaerolineales bacterium
CCGTTCTCTCCCTGGCTTATCAATGCCATACTCAGCCAGAAAAGCGCACTCTTCTTCCGCCGGAAGTTGAGCAATTTCCATTTCAAGTTTGCCCTGGAGAGTGAGCGCCTGCACTCCTGCTCCTGATTCACCCAAGATATCCTTGGCAGGCATATGATCGCCTTCAGCCACATTGACGACAACTAAAATCGGCTTGCGCGTCAACAGACCGAAGCCGGATACAATCTTCTCTTCTTCCTCGGTGTAGGTGAGAGTCCGCAAAGGCCGTTCCTCCTCCAGAGATTCTGAAAGCCTTTCGAAAATGGCGATTTCACGGTCTATCGCAGCTCGATCACGACCGCCCTTCTGCCGTTCAATGGCCAATTTTTCCAATCGGCGCTCAACCACGACCATATCGTTCAGCAGCAGATCGGTTTGCATGGAATTAAGGTCGCGCCCCGGATCAACGCTGCCGCTTGTATGTGGAACCCGGGAACTCTCGAATGCCCGCACGACATGCAGGAAGCCGTCGACTTGGGAAAGCTGATTAATGACTTCACCCGGGATGCCTTTCTTTCCGGCTTTGGCCTGCAAGCCACCTATATCATCATATGTAACCTTGGTTTTAATTACCTTCCTGGGATGGAAGAGCACTCCCAGCCGATCAAGACGGCTATCGGGGACGTCCACAATAGCCGGAGTTATTTCTATCCGACCGCCGCCGCTCATTTCTCCAACCGGTAGATTCTCCCCGGTAAGGGCGTTAAAAATAGTCGTCTTGCCCGCCAATTGCAGGCCGATAATCCCCAATTGCATAATATCTCGCCTCAAATAGATCTGTCTAAAAGATCAAAAAAAGCAGCCGGCAGATCGCCAGAAATTTACCTTTTGCTGCCGCTATGCAACTCCGCATGAGTGATGGATGTGAAAAAGAGAAACCTTTTGCCAAAAGGCCATTCCTTTGCCTGCAAATATATTTTTCAGCCACTGAATGGGTAAAACTTGACCTCATGCTAACCTTTAGCTATACTTGCAAACAGCCGAAGTGGCGGAACTGGCAGACGCGCGCGACTCAAAATCGCGTTCCCTCGGGAATGTGGGTTCGATTCCCACCTTCGGCACCAGCAGATTATAGCATAGGCAGCCCCGGCCCCGACCAGTCGGGGCTGTGCGCATATGTTGCGGCCTTGCCTTGTCTATGGCACAATGCTGCTAAGAGCAAAGACATGCAAATAAACAAATCTCGTTTGTCCCTTTTTCTCATCAGTCTGGCGATAGGCGCAATCATCGGTCTTGTCTATGGTTGGATTCTACGCCCGGTGGAATATGTAGACAGTATCCCCAATTCGCTCCGTTCAGACTATAAAACCGATTATGTGATAATGGTCGCCGAAAGTTTTGGTGAAGACAGAGATATGGGCCTGGCCCGGCTGCGTCTGGCTTCTTTAGGGCCTGAGCCGCCGGAGACTTACCTGAGCGAGGCAATCGTCTACGCCCACAAACATTCCTTTCGCTCTCATGACCAGGAACTGCTTGAGGAGTTTCTCAAGGAACTAATCAAGCTTTCCTCAACCGCAGAAATCGAAGGGTAGCGATGAATCGTGATAAATGGCTAATCCCGGCGATTGGATTATCGCTTGGCATAATCGGCGGACTGTATTACGCCTGGTTTGTCAACCCCGTAAGTTATCGCGAGACTGCACCATCGTCGCTACGCACCGACTTCAAGGCTAATTACATCGCTCTAATTGCATCTGCCTATGATTCCACAAATGATCTCAAGCGCGCTCAATTTCGATTGGACACCTTAGACGATCCAAATCCGATAGAGACTCTGTCTACTCTAGCCCAACAAGGCAAAGCGCTCGGCCTTTCCGAATCCCAAGTGAAGGCCCTGACATTTCTTATCACCGCCATCGAGCAAAATTCCCCTACGACGACATCTGCCGCGACCAACAGTACTTCTTCCAAGAACCGAACACCAACCGCTGCAACCGCAATCGGGGCGATGGGTACACATACGCCCAAGGCGGCTCATACTCCCGCTCGCACTTCATCCCCCTCGTCTGCTCATACTGCCACAGCAACCCCCAGGGTAAAGTATGAGCTTCAAGAGGAGATTAAGATTTGTGATCCCGATCTGGATCTGCCCTTACTGCAAGTGCGAGTCGTTTACGCTAACGGTAATCCGGCGCCGGGCGTCAAGATTCGCGTTATCTGGGATGATGGTCAGGACCATTTCTTTACTGGATTAAAGCCCGAACTAGGTCTTGATTACGGAGATTTTACGATGACAGAAGGGACAGTCTACACGGTCCAGCTTGTCGGCTCAAGCGACTTGGTTACACATCTGGCAGTCGAGGACTGCACTGGCGATACCGATGAGACTTACCCCTGCTCCTGGCTCCTTCGCTACGGTCAGCCTTCGCCTTAGTCCCAATCGCCGAGTTTCATCGATCGCCACCGTAAAATAGGGAATATATGTTGGCTTTACCCCCTGACAGTTGTGTATCCTGTCTTAACGAGCCTATGCTAACCATTACTTCAGTTTCCACTCATAAAGAAGTCAGCGCATTTTTCCTGGCGGAATCAAAGATTATCAGGAAAGGAAACGCGTTGAAAAAAAGGGCGGGGCAACCCCGCCTACATCAATGAGTTGGATTACGCCTTGGCCTCATTCTTCGGCTTCATCAGAGCCCTGGTCAGAGACCTTATCAGAGACCTCGCCGGAGGTTTCATCGGTTTCCTGTGTTTCTATCGGCACGATATCAAGATCCAGCTCATCCTCCATGCGAATCTTGCCGCGCAAGAATGCGCCCTCCTCAGTAGAAAGGGATGTCGTTACCACATCTCCCCATACTCGCCCGGTGTTTGCTATTTCAATCTTCATAGCAGTGATATTGCCTTTTACCGATCCGGCAATAATCACAGTT
>DAOVFE010000272.1 GCA_030673085.1 Anaerolineales bacterium
GAGAGAAGTACTAGAATGTGGTCTTGCAATCAGAGATATCTTACGATGGTTTAGGAACGATGCTTGCTCTAGTGGTTGATTTTAAACTGGTTAATGAATGATGTGACAATATTATGTATCGAACGACGAACTTGAGGTGAAAGAGGCATATCGAGGGTAAGATTTACGGGCTGAATGCCGAGCAATGCAACTTCGCAGTTCATTTCCGAAGTGAGATATTCGGCCAGGACATATGGAGGAAGGGTATGCGTTGAGGCGCTTAATCCCTCGGTCTCTTTCCAGCTAAGCCAGCGCACCTCGCCAGGTTTTCCGCCGAAGTGAGCGCTGTCAATCAGTAGTACTAAATCTGGCTTGAAGTGCCGTATGCTGCCAGTATGATTCTCGGGTACCGGACCTGCATAAAGAAGTAAAAGCCAGGGTGGGGGAGAAAGCCGCTCTTGCAGCTCGCGGATAATGACTAGACCAGCGGTATCATCAGCCAGCAGCTCGTTTCCAACGCCAATTAGGGCGATCCGTGCCGGCCGATCAGGCGTTGTCAGTCTCTTTTGTGTTTTCTTCAGATGATCGAGCCAGAGCAATAGCTTTATCCTCTTCGGTCCCGAATAGGTTAGTAAAGGGCTCCCGATTGAGCGACGCAAGTTCCCATTGGTTAGTAGTCATCTTCAAGCAGTCAAATGGGCAGCTAGCAACGCATTGGCCGCAGAAAATGCAAAGGTCGACACGGTAGCCCATAACGAAACGTTTAGCTTTTTGGTCAATCGTGGTTAATTCAAGCGCGCCTGTTGGGCAATCCTTTACGCATAGGCGGCAGCCGGTGCAGCACTCACCATCCCAGGCTAAAAGGCTACGAAAGCGTTCTGCAGTCTTGGGGCGCTCAAATGGATACAGTTGTGTAGCTGGTTTGTGGAGCAGTCCGTTGATGATATCACCCAACATAGCCGCAAGGCTCATTAGAATACCCCTTTCCAGACGATCATTACAAGAAACTGGGCCAAGACCAGTATTGCGCCATAGCGCCACCATAGCCCCACAACCTGATCAATACGCAGGCGGGCAAATAATGATTGAAGTCCAGCTAAGATAAGGAGCAAGCCAATCGTTTTG
Source organism: Anaerolineales bacterium (assembly GCA_030673085.1). Lineage (GTDB taxonomy): Bacteria > Chloroflexota > Anaerolineae > Anaerolineales > E44-bin32 > JAFGNH01. The sequence continues at coordinate 1,105 of DAOVFE010000272.1, forward strand.
GCGAAGAAAACAAGCAAATTGCTCATTCCGCCCAGGAAAAAGGTGGCGATTAAAGTCAGACCGATGACCAGTTCAATTGCTTTGCCTAACCAGAACAGCGCCAGGCCGCGCCCGCTATATTCGGTCAATGGGCCGGCGACAATTTCGGTTTCCGCTTCAGGCGCATCAAACGGCGGTAGTTCGAGTTTGCCCATCAAGCCGATCATCGCAATAACAAAGCCAATTGGCTGAGTTATAAACAGCCATGTATGTCCGCTCGCGTAAGCGATGATGTCGCTGATCCTCCAGCTTCCGGCAACGATTGCCGGACCTAGCAGGGCGAGCAAAAAGGGCGCCTCATAGCAAAAGAGCTGAGTCAGGGTTCGCACTGCGCCAATCAAAGAAAAGCGGTCGATCGTTATCGAGCCGGCCAATCCCAAGCAGATGGTCAATAAGCTTAGCAAAAAGATCGTTACGATCAAGTCTCCGGAGTAACTATAGGCAGCTACACCGCCGATAGGAACGTATAGCGCGGCAGTCAGCGCTCCAGCCAGTCCAACCATTGGTAAGGCCGTAAAGAGGAATGGGTTGACGCCATCCGGCACGATTTCTTCATTAGCCAGCAGCTTGAATAAATCAGCGGCTGGCTGAAACCATCGGGGGCCGATCCGATTTTGGTAGCGAGCGACCAGTTTGCGGTCGATCCAGTTGTAGGCTAGACCTAGCACAATTAGAAAAAGGCCGCTTGGAAAGATAAGGATTTCGAGAATGTTTTGTAATTGTTTCATCGATAGAATTCAATCCCATGTTGTCGCAGCCTTTCCCACGTCCATTCTTCGGTATCGCCGTGGGAATGCCGCAATACAACCATACGATCGTTGCAGGAAAAGCAAGGATCTATGCCAACTAGAATCATAGGTATGTCGGCGAGCTGATGGCCTACTGAGGTGACGAGCACAGAGGACATATTACAGATCGTTGGTGTGCGCACATGAATGCGCTCTGGCTTATCAGTCCCATTGCTCTTGATGTAGTAGAAAAGTTCACCCCGCGGCGCCTCAGTCCGGCTGATGGTTTCGCCTGCTTTTATTCGGCGCGGCATGCGGGTTGTCAATTCGCCTTCAGGGAGGCCGTCAAGCGTTTCGCGGATCAAACGGCAGCTTTCTAAAACCTCCTTAATCCGAACAACAAAGCGGGCTTCGAGGTCCCCCGTCGGGTCGAGAATGATATTCGCCGGATAATCCTTATAAGCTCCATAAGGGGCATTTACTCGAATTTCTCGTTCTACACCGGAAGCTCTGGCAGTCGGGCCTACAGTTCCAAGGATCTTGGCCTGTTCCTTGGTTATTATGCCAATGCCGCGGGTTCGATTGAGGAAGCTTTTATCGGTAGTGACAACTTTCAGATAATGCTTGTTGCGTTTTTCTAGCTTGTCCATGCCGTGGCGGATGGCATCTACTTGCTCCGGGGTAACATCGACTTTTACGCCGCCTAGCAGGTTTACCGAGTAATTTACTCGATTGCCGGATAGGGTCTCAAGCAAGTCCATGACGACTTCGCGATCCCGCCAGATATACATGAAAAGGGTATCGAAGCCCGCTTCATGAGCGGCGACGCCGAACCATAGCATGTGGCTGTGAATCCGTTCGAGCTCGGCGGCTAGAAGCCGGATGGATTTAGCGCGAGGCGGTACAGTAACGCCGGCTAATTTTTCAACCCCGCGTGAATATGTCATGGAGTGGATATGAGAACAGATTCCGCAAACGCGTTCGAAAAGATAAAGATCTTGAATCCAGGTGCGATTTTCCGATCCCTTCTCAATTCCACGGTGGGCATAGCCGAGCCGGGCGGTTGCAGCTGTAACAATCTCGCCATCGACGGTAAATTCAAAGTGCTCGGGCTCCTTGAGCGCCGGATGCTGAGGTCCAATCGGAACGATAAATCGATCTTGCTTCTCAGTCGTTGCCATTGGCCTGCTCCTTGTTCTGCTGGCTGAAAATCTGTTGCATATCAAAATCTTTCCTCAGCGGATAAACGCCATCAGGCCAATCATCCGGCAGATATAGTTTAGAATCGTCTGGAGTGCCAACACATTCAATTCCTAGCATTTCATGAATCTCACGCTCAAGAAAACTGGCAGACGGAATGATTTCGCATAGGCTTGGCACAGATGGAGAATCGC
>DAOVFE010000388.1 GCA_030673085.1 Anaerolineales bacterium
AAGGAAAAAGCCATAATGAGGGCGGTAGCTCCCAAACCCGCACTTTCCAATCATCCCTACAGCAAGTTGTTGGGTTTCCTGGCTTTTTCCCATGATTTCTCTCTTTTTCAATACTCTCGCAGTTGATTAAAGAATAGCGGACAAAATGTTTTGAAATAAAGACATTTTCTTGGCTGATTATTGAGACGACACATAGCTGTTGTAATCTCCTTGAGAATGATGGTGGCAAAGTTGTGATCTTCAGGGAAGTATTGCCGCGATATAGCTCGAAATGAAATAGAAGCAAAAGACGGCAACTTGCAATCGGGCGATGGTTAATAATGAAATTGTTTAATTGACGCTGAGAAAGATTGATGCTTCATAGGGACCAAGCTTAATCTCTCTTCCGCGGGGGGCAGCAGCTTGAGGAGAGGAAGATAGAGCCAGGTCCCAATTAAGGCTGTGCAGCATGTCATCTAATTGAAGATGAGCTGGTCGGCCAGTGAAATTTAGAGCTACCAGAGCCTGCTGTTGAGGAGTTTCACGGATAAAGGAAAGAATCTGGCGGGAAGTTTTTGTCAAAGTTCGGAATGAGCCTTTTCTCAAAGCATCCGAATTGCGTCGCAGCCGGATCAGACTGCGATAGAAATTGAGCACCGAATATGGGTCTTCTAATTGAGCGGCGACATTTTGCTTCCTGTAATCAGGATGGGTAGGCAGCCATGGCGTGCTGGTAGTGAACCCTGCATGGATGGAAGCGTCCCACTGCATAGGCCCGCGGGCCGGATCACGGCCTTTATAGATTGGCCAATAGTATATTCCCGGCGGATCCACGATTTGATTCCGCCGCAGCCGGGTATTGGGCATGGCTATTTCTTCCCCATAATAGAGGAAGGGAGTCCCGCGCAGAGTGAGCAATAATGCTGCGGCTACTTTGGCAATTGCATCGGGATTGCGGCCGCCATAGCGGGTTACGTGGCGGGAAAGATCATGGTTGCTGAGTACGAAGCAGGGCCAGCAGTTGTTTGAAAGCGATTGTTCCCAGCGCCGGACGACGTTCAGAAAAGCGGTAGGGGACCAATGGCAGAAGCTGAACTTGAAATTGAAAATCATGTGGAGCTGATCTTGGCCGCAATAAGATGATATCGGTTGATGGCCTCGGCCGGCGGGTTCGCCAACCGATGTGCGTTCTGAATAGTCATCTAGGATCGACCGAAATTCGGCTAAAGCAGGACGCATTTCGGGTTGATCGGCGTCGTAGATATGGCGTTGCCGTTCGAAAGGGCGTATCCCCAGGCAGCGAGGGTTATCGGGTAAGTCTGGATGTTTGAACCAGAGGTTGAAAACATCCAGGCGAAAGCCGTCGGTACCTCGGTCAAGCCAGAAGCGAACGGCTTTCATCAGCGCGTTGCGCACTTCCGGGTTGCGCCAATTTAAATCCGGCTGCACTTTAAGGAAATGATGCAGATAATATTGCTGGGATTGATCGTCCCACTCCAATGCCTTAACGCCAAATACTGATTGCCAATTATTGGGCGGCCGGTTACCCGGACGTGGGTCGCGCCAGATATACCAATCCCTTTTTGGATTATCACGCGAGCTGCGCGATTGAAGAAACCATGGGTGCTGATCAGAGGTGTGATTGAATACGAGATCGAGAATAACTCGCAGGTCTCGTTTGTGTGCCTCGTGGATTAAGCGATCAAAGTCTGCAAGCGAGCCATACCGGGGATCAATATCGCAGTAATTAGCGACGTCATAGCCGAAATCCTTATCTGGAGAGGGATAGAAAGGCGAAATCCAGATTGCGTCAACATCCAAGGAGTCCGGCGAACCTTTCAGGTGATCTAGATGCGCAATCAAGCCCGGCAAGTCGCCCAAGCCGTCGCCATTGCTATCGGCAAAAGAACGAAGATATGCATGATAGATAACGCCATCACGCCACCACAAATAATCTTCAACATTCCTATCCACTTTAATCTCCATCTGCTAATTAACCGGTCAATATTATTCTATTGGGCTTTGAACTACGAGTCTACTGTTGAGAGTGTTGAAAAAGAGAGGAATCATGGGAAAAAGCCAGGAAACCCGACAACTTGCTGTGGGGATGAGTAGAAAGTGCGGGTTTGGGAGCTACCGCCCCATGGAAAAAGCCAGGAAACCCAACAACTTGCTGTAGGGATGAGTGGAAAGTGCGGGTTTGGGAGCTACCGCCCTCATTTATGGCTTTTT
>DAOVFE010000069.1 GCA_030673085.1 Anaerolineales bacterium
TAGGCGCTGCAGGGCGATAGTCCTGATCGAATAATTAAACAAAACCCGTACCCGAAGGGGCAAAATTCTGTAATGGGGGCTGTCCCTAAAGGAAATTTGAGGTTTTTGTAATTTACTCAGAGAAGAATTAAAAAAAAAGCCGCTTAAATGGCGGCTTTGAATTGCAAAAACCATGGGCCGTACAGGAATCGAACCCGTAACCAAGTGCTTAAAAGGCACCTGCTCTGCCAATTGAGCTAACGGCCCAAGCGGCTGAATTGTATCATCCTGGTAGCAGTATCGTCAACGAGAGTTCTGGAGAGAGTGTTGAAAAAGAGAAATCTGTAATGGTCCCTAAAATCTGGACACATTTTGATACTAGATTAAAGAGACCATTACAAAGAGATATATACAGATTAGAGCGAGAAGGGCGAATATATATCAAAATTGTTACTGCGGCCGATGTCTCTGCCGAGGAGTTTCAGAATTCATTCTGGATCAGGCAGAGACATCGGCTGAAAGAAAGGGATATCGCTAAAGGACAGATTTGTTAGGAGTGTGCATTTGCGGGAGATTAGGAAGAGAATGCGGCTTCTGGTTACCAACTGTCAGCCACAAATTACCGGATACATTTCACTACCGCTACATCACGAATGATAAACCTCTGTTTACAGGCCGCAATTCTCCTCCGCTCCAAATACCATCCCCCACTCCTTTCTGGCCGAAGCCAATTGAAATAGGAATATATTCCTCTGACTGCGATATGAGCGGTACAGCTATTACAAATAGACGTCCCCAGCTTGATATTCCATCTTTCGCAATACAAGTTTGAAAAGTTAGATGATGCTCCCCACCGTAGACCAGGTTGAAGACTTCGCCAACAGATTGAATCTCGTCTGTGCCCAGGTCAATGAATTGGATGGAGGGGCTGGTCGGCTCGAGAGCCTGGAATCGCATGATTTCAGAAATGATGTAGGTTTGAGAAGATCCATTACCCAAAATGATCCTTACTCTCTGGCCTGGTTGAAGATCGAAGAAATAATCTCCGGCCGCATAATTGTGGGCCAGCAGACCGATAACATTTCGTTTCGCTGCCTGGTCGAATTGGGTTACTGCATCTGGAGTGCTTGAGACATAGGCCGGATCGCCATCCGGTTGCTGTTGAACCGTAAGAGCGAGCACATTGGTGACATAGACGCCTACAATGGCATCAGCCTTCATATTTCTTACACTATCCACGAAATCTTCAAAAGCAGGAATGGCTTGCGTTTTTACCGTTTCATTTAGAGTAGCACCGGTGGATGGCATGGAGGGCGTACGAGCCATCATACTGCTGTTCAGGCAGCTCAAGGAAATAAGTTGAATGATTATGAAGAAACGCTTTGGAAACGGCATGTAGAGAAATTCTCCAACTGCTTTCTTGCCTTGTGGGGAAGCAAAGCATGCATGCCGTATAGTGAATGGTGCAAATAATTACTTGTTTTCGGCAGCTTGGCGATCATAGCCTTCTTTGAACAAGGCTTTAGACCCATAGCTTTGCGTCCCCGACTTTCACCGGGTTTGCCTTTTCGAACATATAATTATGCTATTACTAGCGGTACGGTCTCCTTATATCGGTCAGTATCAGTATAGAACATTGCCTTGCAGTGATTGCATAAAATTGTCATTAATAATTAGCATGGCTGGACTAGGAAACTCTATTTTGGGAAAGGGTTCTTGCTGTTGGCGGCCGCTTTTCTCAATAGATTCCACCGTGTTATTATGCGCTTTTCCGTCATCGCCGATCTCATTGTGGTATTAACTACCGAAATCTCACAAGAGGATTCTGTCCGGGAGAATGATTGTCCGACCATCGTTATAACAACCTTCTCTTTTTCAACACTCTCCATGTAGACATTGTCATTAATATATGCTATGATGCCGGCTGGAGAAATAGACCTGGTGGAGCTGGGATTACGGCATCTCAGTTCCTTTCGTTATCTATAGATGATCCGACATCTGGAATACTATAGATCTGTAGAACGAGTGTGAAAAATTATGGCAAACAAATCTATCTATGTCACCAAACGGGGTCTGAAGAAGCTTGAAGAGGAGCTCGAATACCTCAGCACAATCAAGCGGCAAGAGGTGGCTCAACGTCTTCATGAGGCTATTCAAGGTGGCGAATTAATTGAGAATGCCGAGTATGAGGCTGCAAAAAACGAGCAGGCTTTTGTGGAGGGGAGGATTATTGAGTTAAAATATCTCATTTCTCAGGCTCGAATCATCTCGGCGTCAAGAAAAAAGGATGCTGTTACAATAGGTAACACCGTTATTGTGCGAGAGGGCAATAATAAGGAAGAGGAAAGATATAAAATAGTAGGCGTAACCGAAGCCAGCCCCAAAGATGGTTTGATCTCAAACGAATCGCCGCTTGGGAAAGCCTTGCTTGGACATAAAGTCGGGGATAAGGTGGAGGTAAGTGCGCCGTCTGGCCTGCTTCATTTCCACATAGTGAAGATTAAATAAGGCCAATGCAGAAGTCAGCCGCCCCGCGCCTTCACTTCTGCGCGGGGTGTTTTGTATCAGTTTCTTTGTTGCATTAAAAGTTCGGTTGGGATAGCAGGCCGCTATGGGATATGAAGTCATAAGGTGAGCCTAGATGCATAAGAAATCGGACATAAAGTCAGAGTTGAATGATCTCGAACATGTGCGCCTTAAAAAGATGCATCAGCTAAAGGCTGCAGGAGAGGAGCCTTTCCCGCGTCGTGTCAGCCGCTCGCATTATACATCGGAGGCGATTGAGGCTTTCCTGGCCGCGAGTGAAGGTGAAGTAGTTGAAGTATCGGTAGCAGGTCGCCTGCGATCAATTCGCAAGATGGGCAAGATTACCTTTGCCCATATCGAGGACGCCAAAGGCAGACTGCAACTATTTTTCCGTGCTAATGACGTCGGCACGGATCAACTGAAGCTGTTTAATGAAACTTTCGATCTGGGCGATTTTATCCTAGCCCAGGGAGGGATGTTTAAAACACGGAGCGGAGAGATTACGCTGCGAGTAGCGGGATTCAAGATGCTGGCCAAGGCAATTGCGCCGCTGCCGGCGGCAAAAGAGGAAATTATAGACGGCGAACGAGTTGTCCATGCGGCTTTTGCCAATCCGGAGGCGCGCTACCGTCAACGATATGCGGACCTAGCCGTAAATCCACAGGTACGAGAGATTTTCCGCTCACGGGCGAGGATCATCCGGGCTTTGCGAGAGTTCCTTGACCAGCGTGACTTTATCGAAGTAGAAACGCCTATCTTGCAGCCGATTTATGGCGGGGCGGCCGCACGGCCTTTTGTGACTCATCATAATCAGCTGCATCAGGATCTTTATCTCCGCATTTCCTTTGAGCTCTATCTCAAGCGTTTACTGGTGGGTGGTTTTGAGCGAGTCTATGAAATAGGTCGGGATTTTAGAAATGAAGGAGTGTCTTTCAAGCATAATCCCGAATTTACTCAACTTGAATTCTATATGGCCTATGCCGACTATAGGGGCATTATGGATATAGCCGAGCAGTTAGTTGCCTATACGGCAGAGAAGGCGGCCGGTTCAAAGGTAATTCAATATCAAGGCCACACGATCGATTTGAGTCCACCATGGAGACGTCTTGAGTTGCGTTCGGCGATTAACGAATATGCCAAGATTGACATCGCCGATTATGCCACCGCCGATTCCTTGCGTAAGGCTATGATCGCGCAAGGCAATGAGCCTTCGCAGAGTTCTACGCGAGGCAAATTGATCGATTCACTGATTTCGAATTACGTTGAACCGAGCTGCATCCAACCCACTTTCCTTTATGATTACCCGCGAGATATTTCGCCGCTGGCGAAAAGCAAGCCTGATGATCTAAATACCGTCGAGCGTTTCGAGGGATTTATAGGCGGAATGGAGATATGCAACGCCTTTACAGAACTCAATGACCCCTTCGACCAGGAACAGCGGTTTAAGGAAATGGCGCGTGATTATACTCCTGAAGACGAAGAGCGCCACCCGACGGATGAGGATTACCTGCGAGCGATGCGCTATGGGATGCCGCCTAATGGTGGTTTTGGCTTGGGCGTCGATCGTCTGGTGATGCTGTTGTGTGACTGCAAAACTATTCGCGAAGTGATTCTGTTTCCACACCTACGCAGTAAAGAAGATTGATCTTTTCGTTGTTAAGAAACTCCAACTCTTAATCATGCATAAGGATCAGGAATCAGGAATTCATCTGATGCTTAGTGTCTTTGCCTAATCCACCCGCGGGAGGATTAAGCATCAAGCCGCTTCAACTGCCGCAATCCCCTCCATTAGCGGCCTTCTTGTTTACAGCCTTCTTGTAATCAACTCTCTTATAACCAATCCTCCCGCGGGTTTGAAACCCGCGGGAGGTTCATGGGAGGCTGATGAGAGGGCGAAACTGCTATCGCTCTGAGGGGTTCTTTATTCTTTGAGATGTCTGTCAGGTACCAGGTAGATGGCCGGCATGCTTACAATTGTTACAATGCCCTTTAATAAAATATTCGCCCAGAAAATAGACCAGACAACCGCATTTGAATATATACCACCGAAAGCAGCCCAGACGAAAATCAAGCTATCAAGTGGTACGCTAACCGAATTGCTAACTAAGACTCGCAGCCATTGATGTTGTCGGGTAACGCGAGTGACCCAGAATTGGTAAACCTCGGTATCGGTCAGCTCGGAAGCGATTTCGGCAATGATGGATGCAATTACAATTCGCCAAACCGGCGCCAGAACACTGTCCCAATCAGGTTGTGGGCCGGCGGAGGGGTCATAGGGAAGCGCGCTCACCAGCCAGAACAATGCCGCCATGAATAGGTTTATAACCCCAGCAGCCACGATAATGACTCGAGCCGCCTTCCTTCCGGCCACTTTATGTACTAGATCTCGCAGGGTAAACGTGATCGGGTAGATTAATGTGCCGGCATCCATTGAAAAGCCCATAAAAGAAACAATTTTCAGGCTTGTGATGTCGGAAAATATTTGGGCTGCAATGTAGGCAGAGGTAACAAGAATGGTTTCAATCATTGGCGGACTTCAATCTGTCGAAAAATGACTGGCCCGCGGGATTGCTCATTCAAACGGTGTAAATTGCCCGCAGGGGATCAATACCGCCGGATTATGAGAGCCAATCCGCTGGCTATAAGTATCAGGTATGAAATTATACCTTATGGTTATTCTAGCGGATTAAATAGAAACCTCCAGTTAATGCTTGCCTTCGCTGTGCTAAAGTTGCCCGGAAGAGATGAAACTGCGCCAAAACGATATGCAAACCTGCAGAAGGCTGAACTCTATATAGCTCGCTATCTCGGCCTATCCTCCCGCAGCTTGCTACTGACAATATTTGCCGGCTTGAATACCCGGTCGAGATGCACTTTTATGCCACAACGATATGAGTCCACTGAAAAAAAGCAGCCACCACTGGGAAAATGCCTTTCTTACATTTGGGCTTTTTTCAGTGCAATCATGACATGCTAACCTACGGGAAGGTGAACTCGATATCGCTCGTTGAGAGATAACCCCGACTATTTGGAAAGTGGGAGTCTGGATGAATAGATCCTCAAAAGAGCGTCTTCACTTATTGTGATGTAATAAGCTTATCGCAGCGATTGACAAGGCAGTAATCAGCGTCAGACCAACGATCGCCTGCTTTACGGTTTTAGGCTCCATCCCCGGCATAACAACATTGCCGTCGCCATATGATTTGAATAGCTGGCCCCATGAAGCCTGTAAGGCTGATTCAACCCGCTTGCGTCCGACAAAGGGGTACCAGTAGACATTATGATAAAAGTTGCTGGCGAAATATGACCAGGGCACGAGCGGACTCTGAAGGAGGATCTTTTCAAGGGGCTTTAGCGGGCCGTGGTAGATCATTTTTTGTCCGCGGCTGGCGAAAGTATCTTCCTGAACGAAACCCCAAGGGGGCTCTTGCTCAATATCGTAGCCAACGATTTTAATTTGGCGGGGATCGCCAATGCCAAGACCTTTTTCATGGGCCAAACGAATAAAGCGAAGACTCATTGGATCAAAGCCCTGTAGCTTGGCCGAGACGGCATCGATCGCTACTTGATCGGCGGAGGCGAGCAGAATATCTTTCTGATGCCAGCGCATGGCCCGTGGGCCCGGACCATCTCCGGCGAAAGTGCCATCCATCACAGCAAATATCCCTGGATGAATATCCTGCTGGATTGTGAGCAAGTCAACCAATGTGTCGTGGATCACAGCGTGAGTCCAATGCCGATTGCGATGAAGCAGCCCGCCGAAAGCGTTCTTCATTGCACCGGTTATGGTCGTGAAAACGTGAGTTTTAACTGTGGGCAGCTGAATTATATTCATCCCCACGAGCGCTTTGGGGATGAAAATGCCTTCAGGATAAACCTTATCCAATACCAGGAGAGGTTGCTTCGGATGGTATTCAAACCACTCAAACTGCTTTTCATATAGGTATATGCATGGCACGTGATATTTGTCAGTTACGAAGCGATGCTTGTTATTGATCTCCCCCACGCTGGTGTCGACAACTACAGTATCGTTGTGGACACCGACGATGTCGTCATAGCCATCAGCTTTGAGGGCACGAATTACGCCTTCGATCTGCCAGGGGGTTGAGGAGCATGCGGGATACCAGGTCTGCCATGAGATGTTGATTTTCAAACCCGTGGTGATGCCTTTAGGCAGGGCTTTTTGATAATTGGCAAGATGCATCAATTGCTCATAATCATCCAACACTTTCTCAGGGGAAGTTTTTAGGACGGCAACAGTGCCCTTTCCCGAAAAATCGGTCATGATCTTTCTCCTTAATGAGAATGCCATTGTATCGCGTTTGACAATCTATGCAAAATCTACTAGCTGAGGATATTGAATAAAATATTGTCTGTAAGAAGAGTAGCTTATGCGAAAAAGCCAGAATACCTCCAACGTGCGACGCACGCTATTGCTTGCTGCTACTCACTATCATTCACTTGAGGGCGAAGCCCTACTAAATGAAAAGCGGCCTTGCGAAGAAAAGTGATTTCACTTTTTCAATATACTCATAAGAAAAGTTTGTCGCTCTGGTGGCCCGTGTTAGAATATGGGACAGACGAAGATGAATGAGACCTCAATTTCAAGACAACGCAATCGGAATACAGAAGCCTCCTTCCGTCGACAGGTCAGGCTCCAGATTTACCTTCCATTGGGAATCGGTCTATTACTGTTGATCAGCTTGGCGGTTGGTTTGGGTACGACGGGCGTCGGGGGAACTTCCAATTGGGGCAATATCTCGCTGATTTTCGTGATACTTCCACTGCTGATTTTAGGCTTAGTAGCTTTTGCAATTGTAGCGGTATTAATATATGCAATCGGCCGGGCCATGCAGGGGATTAGGGGAGTGTCTTATGGAGTTCAACAAAAGGTGGCGGAGATAGCCACTATTATTCAACAAGGTAGCGATAGATTAGTGTATCCGATAATTTCTATACGCTCTTTTTGGTGGGCATCATGTGAAGCTCTGAGCGGGATCGCATCGATTTTCCGCGGTCGTCAAGGAAAGGCAGATGAACCAAGATAATAATTGGAAGACCAAGATAATCATTTTAGGTGGAATTCTAGGAGCGCTTACCGGCGTTGGAACCGCATATTACATCGTTAAACGTGCTGAACGGTATGATGAGCACCCGGTTCTAAATACAAACGCGATACTGAAATTAATGTTACTT
>DAOVFE010000081.1 GCA_030673085.1 Anaerolineales bacterium
ATTCAGAAGAAGAAGAAAATGAAGGGGCTATTTCACTTGATTTAACGATTGAAATCAAGAAGCTTGCTCCGCAGAAGCATCTGATAGAAAAAGCAATTGAACGACGGCGGCGGGGAATGGTGCAAGAATCGGTGTCTGCTCCGGGATGATGAAGACGGATGGCAAAGCGTACGAGCAAATCGTCAATTGAGGATCGAGAGCAAGGGACACAGATTCCGTCCGATATTACAAATTCGACAGAAGTGTGTCATGAGAAGAATGCCGTTCCTGAAAACAATAAGCTGATCGGCATTAAAAAGGACCAGAGTAATTCTAATAAGGATCTCGATATTGATGAGAAAGAGGCGCTAGAGGATAGTATGAAATTAGCTATGGAGCTGGCGGATGATCCGGTTCGTCTCTATCTCAAGGAGATTGGGAAAGTTGATCTATTAGGGGGGGATCAAGAGTTGTGGCTGGCGGTGCGAATGCAGGCCGCCAAACGTTTCGAACTGCTTAAGACGCGCCAAGCTGAGCGTGCCAACAGTCATAAAGTGCTGGTTGGGGCTTATGAGGATCTCTATGCTGAGATGCTGAAGGATTGGAGGCAAGTACTTAAATCTGCCCAGCGCATGCATCAGCCAGAGCCTGACTTACAGCTCATTCTTGAAGAGGCGCGTCAGCTTTGCCTAACTATTAAAAGCGAAACGCCTTCATACTTGCGTGCCTGGCTGGATAATGATCAATGGGGGACCAACCCGGAGTGGGAAGAAGTGGCCCAATTTGCGCTTGATGTTTTTCAGGCTCTTTGCATGATGCCGGGTCCCATTCAGGCTAGATTATCGAAACGGCTGGCCGAAGGCAAATCCTTTCCCATCCGTCGCACAATGGCCCGTTGGCTATCAAAGATGGAATCTCTGGATATCGAAGCACATGCTATCGAAGAGCGGGCTGAAGAAGCTCAAGCTGGTCTCATTAGGGCAAATCTGCGGCTGGTTGTCAGCGTCGCTAAGCGCTATATGGGTCGCGGGATTGCATTTCTGGATTTGATTCAGGAAGGTAATATTGGCTTGCTACGGGCAGTTGAGAAATTTTCTCCGGCCAAAGGATATAAGTTTAGTACCTACGCCACCTGGTGGATCCGCCAAGCTATTAGCCGAGCGATCGCCGATCAAGCGCGTACCATTCGGATTCCTGTTCACATGGTGGAAACTATTAATCGCTTGATGCGTATCCAACGCAGTCTGGTTCAAAAACTTGGGCGGGAGCCAACCTCGGACGAGCTCGCGCTTGAAATGGAGCTGCTTGAGCCGGAAGATGAAGCAGCAATTAGGCAGGGCATTAGACAGGGTGAGCCGTTGGATCCAATTCTGCAGCGTAAGTGGCGACGGGCTGCAGGGAAAGTACGCCGGATCATCCGCATTGCTCAGGAACCCATGTCGCTTGAAACGCCGGTGGGCAGTGAAGATTCGAGCCAGTTAGGAGATTTCATCAAAGACGAAACAATGCCTGAGCCGGTTGATGCCGCCGCGCGTGAGCTTCTGAAAGAGCAAGTGCGAAATGCGCTCTCAGTTCTAACCGAACGTGAGCGCCAGGTCCTTGAGATGAGATTCGGCTTGCTTGATGGCAAGGACTATACGTTGGAGGAAGTCGGGCGTTATTTCAATGTAACTCGAGAACGTATTCGCCAAATTGAAGCCAAAGCTCTGCGCAAGCTGCGTCATCCAACACGAAGCCGATATCTTCGAGATTACCTCTCTTAGACTAGACTGCCTTGGAATTAGAAGCTGACTGAAATAGGGTAGATGCCATTAATTTATTCGATTAGCCAGAATACCCCTCAGCTTGCTGAGGTCCCTAAGCTTACTGAGGGGATGAATGGCCAGGGCCGCAGGCACTGCAGGGCGATAGTCCTGAGCGAATATTTAAACAAAACCCGCACCCGAAGGGGCAAAATTCCGCAATGGGGTATGTCCTTAAAGGACATACCTAAAGGAATTTTGAGGTTTTGTCATTTACTTATGCAATATGCGCTTGCTAATTGTATTAGCTGGAGGGGATAGTACAGCATCTGATTTCATTGTGGGTCCATGGATCATGGCTATTGCAGTGATTATTATTTAATATATATGACTGCACTGAAAAAAGCTCAAATACGAGAAAGGCATTTTCGCTAATGGCGGCTGCTTTTTTCAGTGGATTCATATATATCAACTCGTTAAATTGCCCTTTTTGATGTTTAATCGACCCATTTAAATTCGAAGAGCAAGATGCTATCATGCAAATTGAATATTGCACATCATGAACCCGGTAAGAATCGCATATTAATCTACTGCCTTTTTAGATTAACCTGCTTAGTGGCCTGGATTCGCGGCCTATCTGGAATCTTGATCTGGGGTATAATTATGTCCTTGCTTATAATATGAAAGCGGCCGGATTCAATATGCTAAATCGCCGCCTCTTGTTCTCACGCTGATGAGCGTAAGGGAGGCGCAGATGAATGTAAAGCAGATTGATTATTGGCTGCTTCTAGAAATTCCGAATCCTGATTCGGGAGAAACCTAAATAATAATCATCTTCGGGATGGATTAAATCAGATTGGCAAGAGTGAACGAGTGCGCTGCTAAATTAGCCAGGCTTAAATCAAGAGGACCCTGAACTATTTTAATCGCTTGATTTAGGCTTTTTTCTATGGTCGGTAATGGTCACCGCGGCTGCAGCGATAAATACATCGAATAAGGAAAGATAAACCATTGTGAACATTTTCTGATTTTTTTCTTGATGATCTTAGAATCATGCATAGCATTGATACTATTCTTACAAGCGACCTGTACATCTAGGTTTGCTGACGGAGAGTGCGGATGTATCTGAGTGAAATGATGCAAGCGGGAGGGCTTTTTCAATTAGCGCCTCTGATCATTGCCTTTCCAATCTTGGGAATGCTGATTAATATCGCAGTTGGCCGCCGTATGAGTGAGAAGCAGGTTGGAATAGTGGCGAGCACGGCTGTCGGTCTCTCGTTCCTGATTGCCATTCTTCAATTCATTGCTCTAAAGTCGGTGCCTGAGGGTGCCAGGGTGATGATTGCTGATTGGATTCAGGTCGGGGCATTGGACATACCATGGGCGTTGAGAGTCGATACCTTGTCTGTCACGATGATGTTGATGGTGGCCGGTGTAAGCGCTCTTATTCATATCTACGCTATTGGATACATGCATAGGGATGTACGACATCAAGGCTTTCCAGAACGCTATAGCAAATTCTTTGTATTCTTCAATCTTTTTGTGGCATCAATGATGATCCTGGTTTCGGCGGACAATATGCTGATGATGTTCGTCGGCTGGGAAGGCGTTGGTCTTTGTTCCTATTTACTCATTGGCTTTTGGTATGAGAAGGGCAAAGATGGGATTGGAAATGCTATTGCCGGCAAGAAGGCCTTTATTGTTAACCGGATTGGAGACTTCGGCTTTATAGTTGCTATGTTCCTAACATTCTACACTTTCGGTAGTCTGCAGTTTGAGGAGATTCTTCGCCAAGTGGCGATAACTGGTGAAGCCAACCAGGGAGCAATAACAGCAATTGCGCTATTCTTGTTGCTTGGAGCAACGGGCAAGTCGGCCCAAATCCCGCTTTTTGTCTGGCTTCCGGACGCCATGGCTGGCCCCACGCCAGTCTCAGCGTTAATACATGCTGCCACGATGGTGACAGCCGGCATCTATATGATAACCCGCAACTCCGCACTCTTCAATTTAGCGCCGGCATCGGCGAATTTAGTTGCACTTGTGGGCGGAACAACGGCATTGTTTGCGGCGACGATCGCAGTAGGGCAGTTTGATATCAAGAAGGTTCTGGCGTACTCCACCATTAGCCAACTCGGTTTTATGATAGCCGCGGTTGGTATGGGGGCATACGTAGCCGGAATATTCCACTTAGTCACCCATGCTTTCTTCAAGGCATTGCTCTTCCTTTCAGCCGGCTCGGTAATTCAGGGCATCGAACAAGGGGCGCATGATTTAGAGGGACATGACGAGGGCGGACATCATGATTTCAACCCTCAGGACATGCGCAATATGGGCGGGCTACGCTCGAGGATGAAGATTACCTACTGTGTTTATCTAATCGGCGCACTGACGCTTGCTGGTATTCCGCCGCTGGCGGGGTTCTTCTCTAAAGATGAGATTCTAGCTGATGCAAGTCATATAAACACGATGGTATATGTGTTCTTGGTTATTGCGGCCTTTCTCACTGCCTTTTATATGGGTCGTCAGATATTTATGGTTTTTTGGGGTAAAGCACGATCGGATCAAGCGGCTCACGCCAAGGAAAATCCGCCGGTAATGACTATCCCTCTAATGGTTCTGGCGGCGGGAGCGGCGCTTGGCGGAGTTCTGAATTTGCCAGGTATGCATTCATTAAACCGCTGGCTAGAACATACTCTGGGACACCTGCACGTTAGCGAGTTCAATTTCACCGTGGCTGGCATTTCAACTGCCCTTGCAATAGCTGCAATTGGCATAGCCTGGCTCATCTATGGGCGTAAGACGCTAGAAAAGGGCGAGCACGATCCTCTTCGACGTATACTTGGCCCGGTCTTTGTTGGCATGGAAAATAAATGGTGGGTGGATGAAGCTTACGAATTCCTGTTTATCCATCCTTATTTTATTCTGGCCAAATTCCTGGCATGGTTCGACATTCAGGTTATCGACGGCGCTATCAATGGCCTGGCTCGCTTGTATAATTATTTAGCAGGCTTTTTAGGGCGCTTTGATATGGCGATAATCGATGGCGCTATTAATGGCCTGGGCCGATTGGTTACAATTATTTCCGACAGCCTGCGTGGCTGGCATAGAGGCTTTGCACGAAACTATGCACTGCCGGTAGTTGTGGGCGTGATACTTGTAATGACATATTTCATATTCCGATAATCTTTGCTGAGGATAGCTATGGAAACCTGGATTCTTACACTGATAACCTTCTTCCCCGTCTTGGGCACCTTGATAATCTTGGCCTTGTCTAGGGAGAATAAAGAAGCGATCCGTTGGACGGCGGTTGTAACCTCCGGGCTGACCTTTCTTCTTTCCCTGAAGATGCTGGCGATGTTCAATGCGAATGTTGCCGATTTGCAGATGGTGATTCGACAGCCATGGATTCGGCTGGCTGGTTTCAAGATTGAATATTATCTAGGCGTCGATGGCCTCAGCATATTGCTTGTCCTGCTGACAACCTTGTTAACCCCGATTGCGATTCTCTCAACGTGGACTGCGATCGAAACGCGGGTTAAAGAATTCATGATCTTCTTCCTTCTGCTTGAGGTTGGTATGGTCGGAGTATTCCTGGCTCAGGATTTATTGCTATTCTATTTCTTCTGGGAATTCTCTCTGGTGCCGATGTATGTGTTGATAGGAATTTGGGGAGGGCCACGGCGATTATATGCTGCAATCAAGTTCTTCCTATATACAATGGCCGGTTCGGTGTTCATGCTATTGGGCATCATTTGGCTGGGGATAAATGCTGGCACTTTTTCGATGCCTGAATTGATGGCCCAGGGCGGTATTCCAAGTCATATTCAGACCTTGCTCTTTCTCGCTTTTGCTATAGGATTTGCCGTCAAGGTTCCTATGTGGCCATTGCACTCATGGCTACCAGATGCTCATGTTCAGGCCCCAACCGCTGGTTCAGTGATCCTGGCCGGCGTAATGTTGAAGATGGGAACCTATGGTTTTCTGCGAATCGCCATATCGCTCTTTCCGGAAGCCGCAACACGATTCGCGCCATGGATGGCTCTTCTAGCTGTTATCGGCATTATTTATGGTGCGGCAGTGTCATTTGCACAAAAGGATGTCAAAAAGCTAGTAGCGTATTCCTCTGTGAGCCATCTTGGCTTTGTTGTATTGGGTCTATTTGCTCTTAGCTCCCAAGGTATTCAGGGCGGTATTCTGCAAATGGTTAATCATGGCTTGAGCACCGGTGCCCTATTCTTGGTTGTGGGGATGCTATATGAGCGGCGACATACACGAGACATGGAAGACTTCGGGGGTTTGTGGACGGTGATGCCGGTTTATGGAACCTTCGCGCTAATCGTCACGCTTTCATCGATGGGTCTGCCAGGATTGAATGGTTTTATCGGCGAGTTCACAATTTTGCTGAGCGCATTTGGGTCTGAAGCAATTGGAGTTCCATGGATTGCAGCACTTGCGGCGACGGGCGTAATCCTGACGGCGATCTACATGCTTCATATGTACCAGAAGCTATTCCTTGGGCCAGTTGACAAAGAAGAGAACCGGGTTCTGAAAGATTTAAATCCGCGTGAGATTCTAACGTTGGCGCCGATTTTGGCTCTTATCCTATGTATTGGCCTATACCCGAAACCGTTCTTTGCATTGATGGCGCCCTCTGCTGAAAGGCTTGCTGCCTTGATTCAAGCGGCAACATTGGCAGTGCGATAAATAGGAAAATTGATTGCTTCATTAGAGTATTCTGTCAGCAAAAAGCGACTAAAGCGGTATGAGACTATAGATTAGTTTCCTGGTGTCATACCCATATGCATATAAAACCTTGTGCGCTGAGCCGGCACGGAGCATTGGCGCGGCGCACTTTGATTTCCTCAATTGGCAACCGAACACGGATTTCCTAAGCAATGACTATGAGTGCAATAAAAAAACGCAGCCAGCATTAGGGAAAATGCCTTTCTCGTATTTGAGCTTTTTTCAGTGCAGTCATGATCATGTTTAAGTAAAATTTACATGTTTCTAGCAAAAAATCTTTCTCTTTACTTGCCTGATCGGAAGTCCCAATACAAGTAGACTATCAAAAGCGCAAAGTAATAAGCGCTGGAGATGCCGTTTGCCGATGATATTAGTAGTAAGCAATATTCTCTATCCTTAAATTTCATCATTGTTTAGATTCTTAGTGACCAGTTTCCCTCTACACAAAGACCTGGTCCCTTTCTCCCCACACATACCATCCCGTCGGCAAATGAACTCTCTTTTTCAGCACTCTCAAGGTATAGTATTAAAATAGATTAGGAAACAGGTAGAAGAGGTAAAGTGATGGCTGATGTTTGTGCTCATCTGGTGATACGGGGCAGAGTTCAGGGTGTTAGTTTTCGCTACTATACCTATCATCAGGCCCTTCTCTTGGGATTGAAGGGTTGGGTCCGCAACCGGCCCAACGGGAGCGTGGAGGCTCTTTTTCAGGGCAATAGGGCAGTAGTTGAAAAGATGATTGAATGGTGCCGTCAAGGGCCCCCTATAGCGCTAGTTGATAACGTGGAAGTGAAATGGCAAGATATTAATGAGGATTTACGGGAATTTTCCATACGATTCTAAAGAGAATTGATAAATCTTTCTTA
>DAOVFE010000119.1 GCA_030673085.1 Anaerolineales bacterium
CATCTCCATTTCCACTACAACCGGTCGAGCCATTGTACACCAGCGGGTTCGAGAAGCACTTGGCGATCAAGCAGTCGGTGCTATTTCCCCGCATTCATTCCGCCATTATTTCGTCACTACAGTGCTGCGTGGCTCTGGCGGTAATCTTAAACTCGCTCAGGAGCTGGCCCGCCATCGCAATATCGCCATAACCCAGCGCTATGCGCACCTCAGCGACGATGAGCTCGATCGCGGCTACTATGATATCTTCGACACAACGCTGTAACTTGTCTCCCTCCCCACCCTACCGACTCGTTGTCTGCACAAGCCCATTGCAATAAATTTTAATATTACTCTTCAGCCCTCTTTATGTAAAGCTGTTTGCATTTATGTAACCAAAACAGCATCATACTGCACTTTACTTGATGAATGTAAAAAAAATAGCGCGAAACTCGAGTCTTTCTATCCCACTTGCTCCGAAATATTATGCCTTTTACCCCAGATCGGGTACTCAACTATCATTTAGATCGTCGCTGTTACAGGCAAGCCTTTTAATCGGTGGTCCGAATACAATCGGCCAGCAATTCAATTGGATGGCGCGCCAATATGCTTGCGCCTTCAAGTATCTGAGCCCGGCATGAGACCCCGCTGGCAGCGATTTCAGCCCCCTCAGCCACACCTTTACGCACTGCGGGAAGAACAATCATCTCCCCAACCTTCATTGAAAGCTCATAGTGCTCTCGCTCATAACCAAATGAGCCTGCCAGTCCACAGCAGCCCGGCTCAATTTCCTTGACCTCGGCACCCGTCGCCCGCAGCATTTCAAGCGAGGGTCCGATTCCGGATGAGGCCTCCATGTAGCAATGGCCGTGTACCAATATTCTAGAAGGCTTTGTCATTATCTGTAATCGGTCAATGGGACGTCTTCCATCATCTCCAGGTTCAACCATAAATTCATCAATCATGCGCGCTGCTTTGGCGACAGCAGCTGATCGCCAATCGTCGGGGAAAAATTCAAGATACTCATCCCGCAATGTCACCAGACAGGAAGGCTCAAGGCCAATAATTGGGATGCCTTGCTCGGCAAATGGAGTGAGAACTGTCAAATTCCGCTCTGCCATCTTTCTTGCACGCTCAAGAAGCCCCTTCGAAATCATTGGCCGCCCGCAGCAGACTTGTCCCTTAGCAACTATCACTTTGTAACCAGCAGCCTCAAGCACGTTTACCGCTGCAATTCCCGTCTCAGGATAATAGGCATTAGTAAAGGTATCGACAAATAGCAATACAGGATCGCCTTCCGCTCGGGTCGTATGCTCTGCAAACCAACGTCGGAAGGAGCGACTACTAATAGTTGGCAAACTACGGTATCGAGTAATTCCCAACGTTTTATCCAACAGCCAGCGAAAAGCCGTCCGGTGTAAAAAGAAATTCACAATCCCGGCAAAGGGTTGAATTAAATGTAAAAATAATCCGATTTCCCCAAAAAAGCGGCTCCGCAACGGCACGCCGTGCACTGACTGGTAATTATGAAGAAATTCGGCCTTAATCCGGGCCATATCGACACCTGAAGCACATTCAGCCTTGCAACTCTTGCACTCCATACAGAGATCAAGCACTTCATACATCTCCCTGCTGGTGAGTTCGCTTTCCGGCAGCGAGCCTGAAAGCGCCGCTCGCAAAGCATTAGCCCGACCTCTAGTCGAGTCCCGCTCATTCCGAGTAGCCTGAAAAGATGGACACATCCAGCCATTGTCTTTCCGGCATAGCGCAGCGCCGTTACACATCTCAACTGCATGAGCGAAATCGACCTCCTGGTTATAGGCAAAACATGTTGCGAAAGAACGGGCTCTATAATGAGGGCCATATCGCAGATCTTTATCTAGCTTTCCAAAGCCAGTTTCTTCTTCACTTACTGTAATAACTTTTCCTGGATTTAGTAAATTGTGAGGATCAAAAGCCTGCTTGATCTCCCTAAATGCCTGAGTTATTTTAGGACCAAAAATACGCGAGTTGAATTCACTTCGTGATAGACCATCCCCATGTTCACCTGATTGCACTCCGCCCACATCGCTAACAATATCAATGATCTCTTCGGCTATATCCCGCATGCATTTCACGCCCTCTTCTGTCTTGAGATTAATCGCCGGTCGCATATGAAGGCAGCCGGCCGATGCATGGGCATACCATTCAGCTTTGGTTCCGTGCTCAGCCAGGACATCATCGACTCGCTGTACATACTCTGCTAAATGCTGTATAGGTACGGCCACATCCTCGACAAATGGAATATGTTTGACATCGCCCGCAGACTTCATCAGTAATTCGAGCCCGACCTTGCGAACCTGCCAAAAATCCTCCTGCACCTCCCTAGAAAGTAAAACAGCAGCCCGATTGCCTTTTAAGGACTCGCATGCCGCTTTCACTTCCAATAAGCTATCACCTACATACTCAACAACTAATAGGGCCTCGGGGGTTCCATCAACAAAACCAAGCTTTCTAGCATAGCGAGGTATCTGTTTTGCTTTCTGCAACAGTCCCCGCGGCATGATCTCAACCGCTGATGGATGACTTTCAAGGATGTCCATGGTCGCATCACACGCGGATGCGATAGATGAATAGCTCAAAGTTACAAGAGCCTTGTACGCTGGAGTTGGAACCAATCTGACTCTTGCTCGCTTTATTATGGCAAGGGTTCCTTCGGATCCACACATCAAAGCCGCAAGATTAATTCCGGACTGCGGTGGATATGAAATCTCAGGAGCATACCACCCTGCCGGCTTTGAAGGCGAATAGCCAACAAGGTAGTTTAGGCTGTATCCTGAAGCCCGACGCCAAGTTCGGGGCCAATCAGATCTCACGGCGTCGGCATATGCCTCTCTTATGCATAGAGCCTGCCCATAGATCTCTCCTTCCAGGCCTTTCCTTATTGCTCTCGCATGTGCATCTTTTATTGCCATTGGTTCAAATGTTGCGCTTGATCCATCGCTTAATATTGCTTTAGCCGAGATTAAATGATCGGAAGTCATCCCATAGCGAACCGAATGCGAGCCACTGGCATTGTTGCCAATCATCCCTCCGAACGTTGCTTGAGAGCTAGATGCTGGGTCAGGCCCAAAATTCAATCCATAAGGCTCTGCTGCGTTATTTAACTTGTCCAATACAACTCCAGCAGCGACCTCAGCCGTTGCAGAATCCGGGTCAATGTCGAAAATCTGATCTAAATACCGCGAACAATCTATTACCAGGGCTTTTCCAACTGCTTGCCCAGCAATGCTGGTTCCAGCCCCACGAGGAATGATGGGGACACCTAGTTCCGATGCTATCTCAACTACTCGATAAAGGTCTTCTTCATTTCGTGGAAAAACTACTCCGAGCGGCTCGATCTGATGATTGGATGCATCGGTGCTGTAAAGAACCCGGCTATAGCGATCAAATCCTATCTCGCCATCCAGACAATCCTCAAGCCTCTGTCTTACTTCTGAAACTAATTCCTTCGATGCAAGTGTCATGAAATTTGCTCTCGTAATAATGATTGCACTGAAAAAAGCCCAAATACGAGATAGGCATTTTCCTAATGTTAGCCGCTTTTTTCAGAGGACTCAATAGTAAATGACAAAACCCTCAAAATTCCTTTAGGGATGTCCTTTAGGGACATCCCCCATTGCCGGAATTTTGCCCCTTCGGGTACGGGTTTTGTTTAAATATTCGCTCAGGACTATCGCCCTGCAGTGCCTACGGCCCTGGCCATTCATCCCCTAAGCAAGCCTAGGGACCTCAGCAAGCTGAGGGGTATTCTGGCTAATCGAATAAAATCCTATGTAGGCGCGTTTTTAGCCGATTCTGCCTTCTCAATAGAGAGCCTTCTTATGTTATCCGCTCGTACAGCAATGGGTTTCTTATTCCTCTGAATGCTGGCCGGCTTCCATTTGCGCGCTTTCAAGCCGGTAATCCTTGAATCCGGCATAATAGCGCAATGGGATTCGGCCGGAAATCATAACGGCGTCATTAAGATGCTCAGTCTCTTCGACTATACCTTTTTCATGGAAAAGGCTAATCAGTCGTCCATTTCCATACGGAATCATGACCTGCAACGGTTTCATTCGGCTGAAAAGCTCATTTTCGACAGCAGCCAACAGGGCTGGGATTCCCTCTCCCTTCATGGCCGAAATTGGAATCCCTCGCTCGACAGAATCGATATGCAGGCACGACCGTTCAGATTCATCAAACAGGTCGATCTTATTAAATGCAGTCACGATCGTCTGATTCTGGATATTTATTTCTCTCAATGTCTCCCGCACAGCTAGAATCTGCTCCCTTGCATTTTGATGAGTAATATCAACTACATGCAGCAACACATCAGCCTCTACGATCTCCTCCAGAGTCGCTCTAAATGCTGCAATAAGCTGCGCCGGAAGTTTTTGAATGAACCCCACAGTATCGGTTATCAGCGCTTCCTGTCCGCCTGGCAATTTTATACGCCTCGTAATTGGATCGAGCGTACAGAAGAGCTTATCTTCTACCAGAACATTGGCATCAGCCAATCTGTTAATGAGAGTTGATTTGCCGGCATTGGTATATCCGACTAGTGCAATGGTTGGAATTTCTTCTCTTTCTCGGCGATCTCGATGCCTGCTCCGATGAGCACGGACCTTTTCAAGTTCACGCCGTAGCTTTGCAATCCTTCTTTCTATCTCGCGGCGGTCCATCTCAAGCTGCTGTTCCCCCGGCCCGCGAAGTCCCACACCACCTACTGAGCCGGCACGTCCGCCACCGCCGCCTGCCTGTCGGGCCAGGTGAGTCCATGCCCGAGTCAAGCGGGGCAGACGATACTCATACTGAGCCAGCTCAACTTGCAGCCTTCCTTCACGCGTATTTGCTCGCATAGCGAAGATATCCAAAATGAGAGCAGTTCGATCAAGGATTCGAACTTCGTCTCCAAATAGCGGCTCCAGCTCACGCTGATGCCGAGGCGATAACTCATCATCGAAGATTACAACATCCGTTAGCGTCTCTTCTACCAGCGCCTTAATTTCCTCGATCTTGCCCGATCCAAAATAAGTTTTAGGATTAGGACGTCGGATCCGCTGTTTCGTATTCCCTACAACCATAAGCCCTGCCGTTTGTGATAGCAACGCCAATTCGCGAAGCGAGTCCTCTACCGGCAGCAGATTCGATTTATCTTTAATCTCAACACCAACCAGGAATGCCCTTTCGTGAGACATTTCGGTAGGCAATGCTAACTTTGACATATTTGGCCTTCCTCACACCGTTATCGTAGCCGTCAATTTCCTATATTTAACTTTCGTCGCGTAAGCCATTATTGTTCTTTTGACAATATCCACCAACCAGGTTTGCTTATATTCCCATTTCAATCTATCCAAGCGCACAATCTATCCTCAGAATTCTCAATCATGTCTCATAATTTCATTATAGCTTTCGTCTCAATTATTTTTAGATGTCCATTAATCTACTTCCCCATTTCGATAATCTAAATAGCGATATATTTCGTATAGCCTTGAAAGATATTATCCGAATATTAAAAAGATGATTTTTGCACAACGGAGAGTGGCTATGCGCATTATATCGTTGCTCCCGCTAAATAATTAAGCATATTCTTCGATGATCTCTTTGCATAGGCCCGCCTTCGCTCAAGTCTATTTCGCTTCTTGCCATCTTTAAGCGGAGGAAGTATGCCAAAGTTTGCCTTCATCGGCTTGAAGGTCTCTGAAGGAGATTCGGCAATGCAATGAGTCAATGCTCCAAGCATAGTCGTCCTTGGAAATATAAGCATCTCCTGACCCTGGAGCAGACGGGCGGAATTGATTCCAGCCAGCAAACCCGTCCCGATACTTCCTAAATAGCCCTCTATGCCAGTTATTTGTCCAGCAAAAAAAAGAGCATCTCTTTTACGATATTGAAGCGTAGATCGCAACAGCCGGGGTGAATTGATGAATGTATTTCGATGCATCTGCCCATGGCGAACGAATCTGGCTTTCGTCAAACCTGGAATCATACGAAACACCCGATCCTGCTCACCGTACTTCAGATTAGTCTGGAATCCAACCA
>DAOVFE010000148.1 GCA_030673085.1 Anaerolineales bacterium
GGCATATAATGTCTCTATCGTTAGCCATACAAACCGGCTCGACTTTTATTTCGCACATCCGGCGCAACCACGCGCTTGAGCACGCCAGCATTCACGTTCTCAGCACTCGCTATCCGCTTCACCAGATTGTCGGATATTCGGATAGTCAGGGATTCTTCCTCTATAGCAGCCTTCCAATAGAATCTATCGAGCAAGCAGTCTCAAACGCGCTATCACGTCTGCGCGCTGGTGAACGCCGGCTTGCTATCCATCCAAATTGCGGCACCAACCTTCTTGCCGCTGCAGCGCTCACGGCGACGGCATCATTTTTAGCCCTCAACGGCCTTAAAGAGGAGCGCTGGCAAGAACGACTTGAGCGCCTTCCTGTAGCCATAATGGCAAGTGTCATTGGTCTTATGGCCGCCCGTCCTCTTGGAAATGCCATCCAAAAGCACATCACCACTCAGTCTGATCTATATGATCTAGAAGTGATTTCAATTGAGCCAATTCAACGCGGTAAATATATTCTATACCGCATAAAGACTCGGATCTGATATGGCTCCAGAGAAGCCGAGTTTTTACCTTCTTTATGGCGATGATGAGCTGGCATTTTCCGAGCAGATTGCTGCTTTACGCCGGCTCCTGGGCGGCTCGGCGGCTGCCGAGCTAAACACAACTCGATTCACTCCAAAAGAGCTAAATTTCTCCGACCTTGAGACCGCCTGCAATTCCCTGCCGTTTCTTGCCAAAAGGCGTCTGATTATTATCGCCCACGCTGAAATGCTTCCAAAAAATAAAAAGTGGCAAGAACGCTTTTCACGACTGCTCGACAACCTCCCTGAAAGCACTGCATTGCTGTTGATCGAACATGTGCAGTTGTCTCGCCGTGATTCTGAAGAAAAATATAGAAAGCATTCGTTTTACTATCAATGGGCGCTCAATCATCCCCAGTCTTCATGGATCAAAGCCTGCATTACGCCTCGCCGGGATGCATTCGCTCGCTGGATTACCAAACGCTGCCTGTCTATTGGGGGAAAAATCAAGCCGGCTGCAGCCCACCTGCTGGCAGAACTTGTTGCCGATGATTCACTTCGAGCCGACCAAGAACTGCATAAATTGCTCGACTATGTTGATTATCAACGACCAATTGATCCCGTCGATGTTGAAAGCCTTACCACCTTTCATGGCCAGGCCGATGTTTTCCGCCTGGTTGATTCGCTTGGTCATCGTGACGGACAACAAGCAACTGCTTGCCTTCACCGCCTGCTTGAAGATCAAGATTTCCTGCCCGTTTTTGGCATGATTGTGCGCCAATTCCGGCTTCTACTGCAAACCCGTCAAGCGCTTGACCGCCAAGAGGATCCGGCCCGGGTGCTAAAAGCCCATCCCTACCTGGCCAGGAAGATTATCAGACAATCCCGAAACTTCACAACTGCTGATTTGCGGCGCATTTACTCCAAGCTACATAATCTGGACGTGTCTTTTAAAACTGAACAGCCAGATCCAAGAGTCGAGCTGGACACCTTCATCGCCGAATTAATGCAATAATGCTGCAAATTTATGCATGCTTGCACGGAAAAATTCCCAAATGCGAGACAGGAAATTTCCTACTTGTGGCTGCTTTTATCAGTGGACTCATGCATTCAAATCACTCTCTGTAAGCAGATAATGGCTCTGCTTCGACTCCCTTCTTTTCATCAACACCAATCCAGAAGTGGTCCTGTAATACCAAAGGGCTTGTTTGCACCCGGATAGATCCGATATGAGAAGGGATTGTCTCTTTTCCTACTGTTATCGAATTCAGGAAGCAAAGGCTGGCAGTGCGGCCATATTTTTTGCAATAATAGGCCGCTGCACGCTCTATCCGTTCCTTCACAGCTTGGCTTTTATCCTCGTCAAACCACAGCATACCAACATTCATTTATCGCCTCCTTAAACAGCCAACGAGCTTTCCAGACATTATTCTTCGCGATATAAGACTTCTTCTAATACGCATTTTTGCCTAATAATTACTCCAGATCGATTGAAGACTTTCCGATAGATACATATCTTCTCTGCCTCAATCTAAGTTTTCCACCTTATCATCTGGCGGGGTGCTATCTTGCGAAGGAAGGGAGATACAATCAGCTTCATCCAGCGAAAAACCAATTACTGCTAAGCTTTTTTTACTGCGTCAGTGGTCTATCTCCCGTGCGCCAGCCAGCCTGGATATGATCGGTAGCGGTATTCAGATCCTGGGCGGTTAACCAAGCCGCTTGAACTATAGTTTTTTTCTCTCCTACCTTAAACATAAATGTTCCCGGTGTCTTTATCACTTGGCTATTTCCGCGTCCCTGCTGCCATGCAGGAATTGCTTTCACGGTGCTCCTAGGATTAAATAGGTCTTCACCCGGGCTGGATACTGCCCGGCGACTTGCCATAATGAGGTGTACCCCAGCAAGACACCCTTGACCACCTATCAGCGATAGATTGACTAGAATCTCTTTCTCGATATTACCGAGAAGGGCCTCCGCATCATCTACAAGTAAAAAAATATGCGGATCATGGATTCCTGTCTTCTTTCGGCGAACAACCTCGCCAGCAAGCCAATCTGTCATTTCATAGGCAAATTGCTTATCCGAGGCCAGATCAGTGAGCATATGAGGAAGTCCTTCTAAAAGAGCGAGCTCTCGGCCGCCAATGTCGATACCCATTAATTGAAGATGCGCCTGGCGACTGGACGCAGCCAGACCAACAGCCAAGGTACGCAGCAATTCAGATTTCCCACATCCAGTTGGCCCCTCAACGACCAGATTCCATGTGCTCTTCTTTTGAAAGTTAATCAAAAGCGGCTGCCCATTTTCGGCCATCCCAACGGCGGCCGTAAGTGGGGAAGGGTTGCCAATTGTGCAAAGCATCGGCAGAAGCCGCTGTATTCCTTCTTGGGCGAGCGGTGTTTTAATATCTAACCGACGCACCTCAGTGCCCATGGCAATTTGAGAGGACTGACGTAATTGAGTTATCGCTTCTGTGGTGTTGAGCGACTGCCTCGGCCCACCAGTCATCGACAACCGCATGCTATCTTTAGGCAGGGCTCCTTTTCTCTTTCCCCGTTTTACCCTCCCATTCCCACGAACTTTAGCCAAACGCAGTCTGTCTGGCTCATTTTCCTGAGAGCCAGGAAATTCTATAAAGCCCGCTATTGACATTGGACCCTCCCACCTTAAAAGAATAGAACGTTAGTTCTTCTTCTATAATACAGAACATACGTTCGGTTGTCAAGAAGGAGTCTGGAGAGTGTTGAAAAAGAAGTAAGGGATTCACAAGGAGGGCAATATTTAATACAATGACATCATCACCTCACCATCGTCGGAGAAAGCTCACTTTGCCAATCAAGATGGGGATCATTCCTTCTTCGGACAGTTCCTCTACGACCAGATCATCAGCCCTGACCATTTCTATCGCAAGTTGAACGATATCATCGATTGGCAGCGATTCACCAAAAAGCTGATCAAATATTACCGGGGCCAAGGAACATTTGGTCGGCCACCCTTCAACCCAGCGATGATGCTGCGCATGCTTTTTGTGTCGTATCTCTACAATCTCTCCGAGCGCCAAACAGAGGTGTACGTCAATGAGAGCCTGCCGGCGAAGTACTTTGTAGGCTTGGCAGTAGATCAAAAGGCTCCCGATCATTCAAGCATGACAAAGTTCCGTGAGCGTTTGCTGAAGAACGAAAAACTGACGATCTTTGAAGATCTTCTCGCCGAGATCGTTCAAATCGTCCTAGAAAGTGGGGTGAAGTTTAGATCGATACAGATCATGGATAGTGTTCACAGCATGGCGAATATCAACAACGGCAAGGATGAGCAAAAGGCCTCGAGACCCAGCCGCCAAAGAAGGAACCAGGCTCATTCTTAATGTCAAGACGCTCAATGGAAAAATAACGGAACTTTTTTCCTAGATACAAGTCTCATATCAGTATGAACGACTAGAATAACTACTATCCGTTTCAATCGAAAGGACTTCATTCTAGTATTCATACCAAAAAGCCCGGATAATCCACCGCTTTCTGCGTGGAAGGGGAACATGCTTCGTATATTCAATGAGAAATATATTCATCGAACTCTATCGGGGATTATGGAGGAAGCGGCGATGCACGCTACGGGGCATACTGTCTTTTCACATGCGCTGGTAGATAGCCGATGAAAATGAAGCTTGAAGTCGTTTCCTCGTTGATTCTTTCGCGGAGATTCTATTGCCTTATTAACGCCGCCCAGCCTGGCTTGGACTTATGCCAATCGCCTGTGCTAAAATTATACTACGCGGGCCTATGGCCCTTAAAAGGACAAGAAAGTGAATAAATTAGGCGATATTCGTCCTTCGCCGATTGCTGGGTCCTGGTATCCTGCAGATCCAGAAGAACTTAGCCGTAGCCTGGATAAACAGCTGAGCCTTGTATCTCCCGCGGTTATCAATGGAGATATTATCGGCGTAATTGCTCCACACGCAGGATATATATACTCCGGCGAAACCGCCGCACTTGCCTTTAGCGCCCTTAAAGGTTTAGAGCCTGCAATCGTTGCGGTGATCTCTCCCCTACACCGATCCTATCCTGGGCAGATCCTTACCAGCGCCCATCAGGCCTATGCCACCCCTTTGGGACCGATTCCCATTGCTCATGATGTTCTCGAACGGCTAGATGAAGCCCTTTCCTCACAGGCCGGCATTCAACTGAGCCGGATTCGCAACGATACAGAGCACTCTCTGGAAATTGAGTTACCCTTCCTTCAGCGCGTCTTAGGCCAACCATTCCAATTGCTTCCACTGATGCTCCTCGATCAGTCGCAAATGGTTGTCGAGAGCCTTGCGCATGCTCTAGCGGCCACCCTTGATGGAATGTCAGCCATCCTGGTCGGAAGCACTGACCTTTCGCACTTTTACCCCGGGCCAGTCGCCGAGCAGCTTGACGCCGAAATGCTCTCCCGGATCAAGGCCTTTAACCCGGCCGGCGTGATTTCGGCCGATGATGAGGGCGTCGGTTTTGCCTGTGGACGGGGCGCGGCAGCCTGTGTGCTATGGGCGGGGAAAGATTTGGGAGCCGATTCTGTCGAGATTCTCGGATACGCCAATTCAGGAGATGTCACTGGCGATTACGCCTCCGTAGTCGGATATGGCGCGGCGGCAATTTACCGCGCCGCTTATGAAAACGCCTAAAGCTGTAGAAAGCCCATAGTAGGCAACAACGCGCGATGCGCGATACATCGAATTTTTAGTTGCGCGGCTGCGATAAGGAAGAAATCATCTTAGGGGTTCACGCCCCAATAATGCATTATCCACTCAATTGGGCTTCGCCGCACTCATCCAACGACAGTATGCGGCAGCAAGCGACAGTGAGCGATGCGCGCTGTGGAGCACATCATCATTTTCCCGTGCTGGATTGAACCCGTTTCCTTCAGATTCAATCCGTCCAAGAGAGTTAAGAGGATGTTGAAAAACAAATTTACCCATAAAAGCGTGTCTCTTTCGGCAAGTGTCTCTTTTTCAACACTCT
>DAOVFE010000476.1 GCA_030673085.1 Anaerolineales bacterium
GTTCAGAAAGTAATAATTCCTTTGCTGAGTTAGCCCTTCTACGCAGGTCCGCCGGGGATTCGCCGCAGTGAGAGCCCGTTTAAAAAGTCCAGAAAAAGCTCAATGGGGGGCAAGAATGCAGTTCTTGGGCAATTTTTCAAGCTTCTTCCCCAATTTTCGCACTTTTCGCACATTTCGCCCATATCAGGTGAGATGAAGAATCAATTATGCCTGGTAGATGACAGCATCGAATATTTTATAGCACCATACCAGTCTAAATGCCACGCTTGGGTATAGGAACATGAAAACACATCCGAAAAAACGCTCTAAACGAGCCTGCATGCAAGTGTGGTCACTTAGAGGATTGAATTTCATTCTAATCTGAAGCGTCCTCTACGAAGGAGCGAGAGACTCCGTTCTCAGCCGCAATCTCCAAGCACAGGCGCAGTCAAGGCATTATTTACGTGGCCGCTCACCAAAGATCTTGGTGCCGACGCGGATGATGTTGGCCCCCTCCTCGATTGCCACCTGGTAGCTATTGCTCATACCCATGGAGAGATAGCGCATGGTCACATTCGGAAGATTCATGGCCGATAGGCGATCAAACTCCTTCCGCGTAGCCTTAAAATAAGGCCGGCTGTCTTCCGGATCGCCAAACCGAGGACCCATAGTCATTAGACCCATTATCCGTATGTGCTTCAGATCTACAATCTCCGCCAATAGATCGTCGAGCTGCTCTGGCAGCACGCCGGTTTTATTGGATTCCCGGCCGCTGTTAATCTCAATTAATACCAGCATAACTTTTCCCAAGTCCTCGCACCGGCTATCAATCGCCCGCGCCAGCCTGGCCGAATCCAGGGTCTCAATCAAATTAAATATTTGCACCGCCGGCGAAACCTTATTGCGCTGCAGGTGCCCGATCATATGCCATTCTGCTCGACCGCCAAGCGCCTGGACCATTGGCTTCGCTTGCTGGACGTAGTTTTGCCCGATGTGGGTTATTCCGGCCCGGATGACGGCCTCAACCTCGTCGATTGTCCGATGCTTGGCGGCTGCTACGATCACCACATCCGGCGGTACAGCATCTAGAAAGAACTTCACCGAATCAGCAATCTCCATTATCTCTTACTCCACTGGTTGTCTTACTATTATTGGCACATAGGCCAACGCTTATCTGATTCTTATCTAGCAATAGCTTATACCTTTGGGTTACTTTTTCCTAACATCTAATTATTGTGTTGAAAAAGAGGAAATCCTCATTCATAAATACTTCAGGCAGCGCTTT
>DAOVFE010000005.1 GCA_030673085.1 Anaerolineales bacterium
GTTGGGTTTCCTGGCTTTTTCCATGGGGCGGTAGCTCCCAAACCCGCACTTTCTACTCATCCCCATAGCAAGTTGTTGGGTTTCCTGGCTTTTTCCCATGATTCCTCTCTTTTTCAACACTCTCCAGAATCCATTTTGACATCACAAAAAAATGGGTTATATTTATAGAGTCCGACGGGTCGCTTCAGGGGGAAAACTATGGCCCAACAGTCACGCAGTGTTCGCCCCGTCCGGCTGTTCCTATTGGCCGGCCTTCTCATTCTAAGCTGGATGAATCTTCAACCAGATACTGCGGGCGCCGACGCCGCGCCTTCAAACACCTCTACGCCATTAGCCGATGAGCTTCCTTGTTACACCACGCCAACTCCAAGCCCGTCCCTGCCAGAATCTTCAATGCTCTATACCTATCGTCCATCACAGGATTGCATCAGAAGGACGGGAAGTTTGCCGCCAGTCATCGAAAAAGCTACAACCAGCACATTTGCTGCGTCCGCAAGGCTGCTCCCGTATGCCCAAAGGAATCACGACGCAGCTTTGACTTATGCGTTCAACAAAACCTCTTATCCGCTCACTATCGTACCTCTTGCCTCCACCCAGATACCTTTCGCTGCATTAATGCAAGCTGAGTCTCCCACTGCCTCCCCGACTCTCACGCATATTGCCACCTTTAGTCCAACAGCCTCGCCTTCTGCTGCCATCACGGATACACCAACCTCAACCGCCTCGCCATTTATCCCCATCACTGCAACGCCAACCCCCACAGTAACCCCGCTCGCATCTCCCAGTTCCAGTCCATCACCCACACTCACACTCTCCCCTACTTCAACCTTAACGCCTACACCTTCTATAACACCTTCACCCATTCCTACGCCTTGTCCGCCCCAGGCGGTCCTAATTAACGAGGTTGCCTGGGCCGGAACCATTGCCTCGGCTTATGAT
The DNA here is from genome assembly GCA_030673085.1 of Anaerolineales bacterium. Classification (GTDB taxonomy): domain Bacteria; phylum Chloroflexota; class Anaerolineae; order Anaerolineales; family E44-bin32; genus JAFGNH01. Next base: position 940 of record DAOVFE010000005.1, read on the forward strand.
GAGTGGATCGAACTACACAACCCGGGCCCTAATCCCATTAACCTCAACAGTTGGATTCTGAGCGATGGCGGCGACATCCAGATTGCCCTTCATGGAACCGTCCCCGCCTATGGTTTCTTCCTGCTTGAGCGCACCGACGATACAACTATTGCCGATTTGCCGGCTGACCAGATCTATACTGGTAATTTAAATAACAACGGCGAAACTCTCCAGCTTCGCGATCCGCTTGGGACATTGGTCGATAGCGCCAACGCCGGCGGTGGTTCATGGCCGGCCGGCGAGTCCGCCACAAGAAAAAGCATGGAGCGCCGGGGGGGAGAGGATACTCCCGGCAATTGGAGCACCTTCACCGGCTTTGGCGGCAATGGTCATGACGCTGAAGGCAACCCAATCGCCGGCACGCCGCTCCATTCTAATTCGATATTTGTTATTTCTCCTACGCCAACCGCCACCACAACTCCAGGGACGCCGATCTCGCCTACACCCTACCCGCCACAGGCGGTGATGATCAATGAGGTTGCCTGGGCCGGAACTATGGCCTCATCTCACGATGAGTGGATCGAACTGCACAATCCGGGCCCTGATCCTATCGACCTGGGCGGCTGGACACTAAGCGATAATGGCGATATAAGCATCTCCCTGAATGGGAATATTCCGGCCTTTGGCTTCTTCTTGCTTGAACGCAGCGACGATAATTCGATCTCCGACATTCAGGCCGACCAAATCTATAGCGGAAATTTGAACAACAGTGGGGAATCCCTCTGGCTGAGGGATGCCGCCGGCGGATTAATTGATAGCGCCAATGCTAGCGGCGGCGCCTGGCCAGCAGGTGAATCAGCCTCGCGAAGAAGTATGGAACGTAGGGGCGGCGAAGATCGTTCTGGAAATTGGGGAACTTTTCCCGGGTATAGCAGTAATGGTCATGATTCTGAAAACAACCCTATTGCCGGCACCCATCGCCAACCGAATGCAATCCTACTGCCTACTCCAGCGCCAACCTGGATCCCCGGTAAAGTCGTGATCAATGAGGTCCTCATCCGACCCCACTATGATTGGGAAGGCACCGGCGGGGTCAATACGGGTGATGAATTTATTGAGCTTTACAACCTCGGCCCCGGGCCTGTCTTCCTTCGCGGCTGGATGCTGGATGATATTGCCGATGGCGGATCGAGGCCTTATAAGATTCCCGGCATCACGATTTCGCCGCATGGATTCGCGGTCTTCTTCCGCACTCGCACTCATATCGCCCTCAATGACCGCGGGGATTCCGTTCGCCTTTTAGCGCCGGATGGCCGGGTAATAGATGAGATTAGCTATCTCAAGGTGAAAGCTTACAACCTCTCCTATGGACGATTACCGGATGGGTCGGGACATCTCCGCTATGGGTTGTGGCCTACCCCTCGTCAGCCAAACATCCTATTCATCGATCCCCAAGCCGAAGCTAATATTCCCGTCACCGGATCTATATGTCCACCGCATGGATCGCCCCGCTTTCGCCTGCCGCGCCAAGCGCGGCATCCGGCCATAGCCCGCTGGTTACAGATTCTGGGTTTATACATTTGCCCGCCATGGACGATGGACGCCCCATAACACGGAAATCCGCCCTGGATGCCTGCACCCCCCGCCCTAGCGGCCGTCTTCCGCTGCCTTACTTTCGGTACAAAGGTACCCCGCTCAAGTGTACCAGAGTACCCTAAACCCGCCCCTCCTTCGTCGCTACTATTGATATACACCAAGAGGAAGCTGGCGGGTTGCGCCGGCCCAACCCATGCCTCGTAGCTGGCTGGCTTTTCCTCTGGTGGATTCGCTCACTTAGCTGCTAAGAATGCGCCTCTCCTCGCCGAAATGGGTAGCGGCAATGGCGGCTAAAGATTAGCAGCAAGTACGATAGAGAGGGGTACGATGGGTATGAAAAAAATCCTCGCTTTCACGATTCTTTCCTTATTGGTCGTAAGCTGCGATGCCCGCTTTTTACTATTCAATCGCAGAAAACCGGCGCAACGCGAATACAGGAATGTCGCTATGGCAGATGGCGGCGTGGTTATGATGGCCATCGCCAATCAGACTCTAGCAGTGACACTTGATCCCAGCAACCAACTCGACGTGAGCGGCGTGGTGGTGACCGCTGTCGATCTAGGTCAGGCCTTCCTGGTTGAAACCGCCGATCCGCTAGATCGCTACTTGCCGTCGGTTCAGATCCGGCCAAAGAAGGATGGACCGCTCCAAAACATTCCCAGCCCTCAGCTTGATATTCAAATGGAATGGAGCCTGATGCCGCTTGGTCCGGTCAAGGTCCGACCATTAATGACCAATCTCGTCGGGACAACAACCGCCGGTTCACTCACTGAATTCCTAGACAATTACAGCGCTTCCAAGGGGTTAAATATCCTTGTACAGGCAACAGGCCTGGGATTCGAATCACAACCAGTGATGGTTTATCAGACACCAGCATCGATGACGCTGCTGGCCCTGGCACCCGAAGCCCTGGCTAGCTTGGGCGAGGGGCAATCCGGTCCAATTGATACTATCCCGCTGATGGCGATCAGTCTGATGAAACCGGTGCTATCCTCCATGAGCCATACCCTGATAACAATGGAACCGCCGGCGTGGCCGGAAATGAGCCTATCAGCTCCCGTAATTCCCGATGCTGACATGTCAGCAAACGTTGAAGCGCCATCAGACGAGCAAGCAGAAATCGTCCCGCCAAAAGCCGCTGCCGAACCACTGGCCGAATCCCAGCCCCCATCGCCGGCTATAGTTGATGAACCGCAGCCGGTTGCCGATGCCCCTTCGGTTGAACCTGCGACAGCACCTGAAATGAGCAGTGAGACCGGAGCGACGATTCCGGTTACCGGATCGGAGCAATCCGGATCCTTGAATATGGGCGCAGGCGAAGAAAGGTCAATCCTTTGTGAAAGCGGAGATCTCATTATCCTTGAAGGCAGCCAATTTCAGATCAATTTGGCGTGTCGCGCTTCCCAGTTTCCCGCCTCTCACTACAGCGAAACCTTTCCGCCCGTTGATCCGCTTATCCTTGGAGATTGCCCCCCAGAAGCTCACGACCGCTATGTAACCACTGGTCCGGATGGCAATATCTATCGAACCTGGCATCCGATGACAGTGCCGCTCGATCCAAATAATCCCAATGGCCCAACCTGCACTTTTGCTCATGAGCACGGCGATCCTCCACATCCGGATGCCCCCCCGCCAGCGTTTGGACACGTCGCCTATCAGGCCGAATTGCCCAATTTGATCCTATCCCATGCCGCCTATAAGGTCTTTTCCCATAAGGCCGGCCAAATGACCGGTTGGGACACGCCGGAAATCACCGAGATCAATCCGGATTGGGACATACAGTTTTGGGTGCATCAGGAAAGTACAAGCCTAGATCGGCTGACAACCCGCTTTCACAGTGCTGCTTTCTGGTCACGCGATGGCGAGAATCGCATTACTGAAGTCTATTACTTGGCGGACACCGGTCAGGCAGTCGATAAATGCGAAGCCGAAAAAGTCAACGGGCCAGCTCGGCTTATCGCCAGTAGCTGCGACCATGCCCATGAACTCTGGGACTTTGGCGGCGAAGTCGGCGGTGCCTGGATGACCATTGTCCAGGTCGATGTAACCAATCCAATGACTCACATCGCCGGTCAGGTCAGCGATCTCGATTACCTATACATCAACAACACATCGGAGACAATCTGCGGCATTGGCTATATGCCCTGCAATCGCATGCTGCCATTCGGTTCTCCCGGGTCTTTCTGGCTTGGGAATATGCGCCTGCTGGAAAATCCGAACTGGCGATGGACAAACAACGACGGTCCCGAGTTCTTCTGCACCGACGCTTACGGCAACCGGGTCGATGATAATCTCTGCAGCCAGGGTACCCGCGGCTATATACTCCAGCGGGTTCCACCAATCAGCTACATCGGCGTCTCCAGCTCCACATGGGATCGCACGCTGGTTGGCATCCCAGAAGCTCTTAGCCCTTGGATGCCACATGGCGCGCCGGGCGGCAATTAGCGGGCGCCTTCGTAGCATCTTTAATTTCCTCATGGCATAGATTTTTTCCATGCCCCTCTACCCTGTCCAGGGCGACTAATCAATCGCCCTGGACCCTTTTATGGAAAATAGTCTGAATACCCCATAGCGCGAATCGCGCGCTGTCGCTTGCCGTCGGTCGCTTGAGGGCTAAATCAGACTGCTTGGCAATGGCGAATTCGCGAACGCATCCTGGCAGATTCACAAACTAAGCCTGGCCTATTGGTAAACGAAGCCTGGCAGATTCACAAACGCGGCCTATCATCTTCATGAAGGGACAGCAACCGCCGTGAAGGCCATTTCCTTAACGAAGCCCGCCATCCCAATTCCGCCTTCTCTGCTATAATCCTTTCGCTACAGTCCAACTCTCTTCATCCTGTGCGCTTGAGGATATCAGCGCCACTATTAAGTCCCAACGCAGCTCCTTTATAGCAAATATTAGAGGATATTATGTCTACTAAACTCCCCGAAATTACATTTGTTCCTTATCAACAAGCAGGAGAACCCCCGCGTCGAGCCGCCTTCATCCCAGTCGAATTCATCCTCGACAACTTTTCTGATCATGACCTTCAAATTGCGGGGCACTTAATAGATGCCGTTAATGCCATCAATCCCATTTATAGAGATCAATTCGAGCCCAAGACGACGGCAATTCGCCGCCTTATGCGCAGCCTAATCACCCTCGCTACTGGCAAGGAGCGCCAGCAGCTTATGGACTATCTCAGCATTTTAGAATTGCAGAATGGCCCTTACTCATTCCTTCCTCGGAAGAATCACTTAATTGGGGTTCCTGCCGATCGGTTGCGTTCTTTGGCCAAGCAGGCTGGCGAAAGCGCACTCGCAGACCTGGAACAGGTTCTTGATTTGTTAACCGAAGAAAAAATTACCCCCGATAAAGCAAATTTTTATCCGCCCGATCTCAGCGACGATGAATATTCCGCCCTTGGCAAGGAAGCCAACATCGTCAACTCGAGCGTGATCCGCGATCCATACGGCAAGCCGCTTGTTCTTCGCAACGAGGCCCGGTACCGGAAGGTGCTGTATCCGGTCATCCAACATCTTCGCGCCGCCCGCGATCTGGCGACAGATCCGGGTTTCCGTCTCTACCTGGACGCCAAGATCGTTGAGCTTGAGTCTGGAAGCGAGGAATCCCGACGCGTAGCCGATTTCGCCTGGATTCGTCACCAAAGCCCGATCGACATCGTTATCTCGACCGGCTTAGAGGTGTATCTCGATAACTACAAGAACGCACGCGGCGCCGCCACCGGCGGAGTCTACCTGCGCAATCCGGCCGGCGAAACACTCTTGAGAGCCTTGATCGATCGCGTGCCCCGATTCGAGTCCACCGCCCCCTGGACCCACAAGAAAGAATCAATTGATCCCGAAACCCTTCCGAAGTTGAAATATGTCGATGTGCTCGCCTGGGCCGGCGACTACATCGGCAGCCCAAACACCACATTGGCTCAAAGCTTACCCAATGACCAGTGGGTGGCGAAAAATATCGGCACAGTTAATATGGTTTACATGAACACTACCAGAGCGATTCATCAAGTTACCGGCCAGATGATTGCGGCCAAATTTCTCCCTGGCGCTGAAATCAAGCGTTTCAAGGATCTCCTCTTTGAATCCTCTCAACTCCATAGCGCATTGCACGAGATTGGCCACACCACCGGGCGCATGGATCCTGAGCACAACCAAGGCCAGCCGGGCGACTATCTTGAAGAGGAGTACTCCTGGCTTGAGGAATCTCGCGCTGAGCTCTTCGGTCTATGGTCGCTTAAACTGCTGGTAGAGGACGGAGTGATAGAAAAGGAGATGGCCCGCGCCTGCTACGACGCCTTTCTGCTCACAATGATCACTGGCCTGCGTTTCGATCCCGCCCAAGCCCACGTTAAAGCCCGCAACGCCATTTTCCACTACTTCAGCGAACACGGCGTGGTCGATAAAAACAAGGAGGGCGGCAAAACGATATTCGCCATTGCCCACGACAAGGCCCATTCGGTCACCAGTAAGCTGCTCAAAATCGTCGGCGACCTTAAGGCTGCTGGCGATAAGGTCGGTGTGGCTGGACTTCGAGAGGCCTATATCTACGTTGATCCAATGAAAGATGAGCTTGATCAAAGAATGGCCGATATACCCCTCGGTCGCGGATTAATCTTCCCTCAACTGAAACGGGAGAAGGATCGATATTTGCGAGAGCTTATCTATCCCGAAGATTTCAGCAGCCAGCCTAAATTTAACCTCAAATTTCCTTAATGCGTCCATGAGTCCAACGCAAAAAAATACCCAGCCACAGGATAAAGCGGGTATATGTAGGGTGTGGGCGAGACTCGCGCTCTACACATACCGTTTCCTATCTTTCTTTTTTACGCTTTTCGGTGCGGTTATATAATGGTTCGAAAAATCTTTGTCGTTCCGTATAACCCCCTATGGCCGGACTTTTTCCAGGAGGAAACTGAGAAATTTGCTTCCATACTAGGTGAAGAAGCGGGCTCGATTCATCACATCGGCATCACGGCAATTCCCGATATCCATGCCAAACCAATTATTGACATTCTTATTGAAGTAGCTGACATCAAGAAGGTCGATAGCTTTAACCGGGCGATGATCAGACAGGGCTATCAGCCCAAAGGCGAATTTGGAATACCCGGAAGGCCTTTCTTCATAAAGGGCGGCTACGCCAACCGAACCTGCCACATCCATATATTTGAAGCAAAAAACCCGGAAATATGCCGGCACCTACGCTTTCGCGATTACATGATTGCACATCCTAAAGATGCTCAGGCTTATAGCCGGTTAAAACAAGCCCTTGCTCAAAAATGCCCTGAAGATATCAAAAGCTATATGGCGGGCAAGGACGCCTTTATCAAAGAAATTGATAAAAAAGCCAAGGCGTGGCGCGAGTCACAGGCATGAAGCAAACCTGAATAGCCAAAACGGGTAGCATCTGCAAACATCGTCGGGGTGCTATCGAAAATATACTATTCTGGTCTACAATAGCAGTCACTTTTTGAGAATATTGCTCTCAGGGAGATGCTGGCAGCGCCATCCGTCTTTATGCAAGATATGGCTATATTAAATATGATTGCACTGAAAAAAGCCCGATGCGAGCAAGGAGACGGTATATGCCCTACTTTTCCTACTGGCGGCTGCTTTTTTCATTGGACGCAACTATATGAATGACATAAAAATCCTGAGCGAACGAAGCCGAAGGGCTATTCTGCTTGAACTATCTAAACTGCTGAAAAGCGCTCTCGTCATTGGTCCAGCCCTCTTCTTGTTAATCTACGTCATCATTGCCCTGGCGCGCATACATTACCCTTATGAACTGGAGTGGATGGAAGGCGGGATGGTCGATCATGTGCGCCGAATCCTTGCCTGGAAGCCGCTCTACGTAGAGCCATCGCTATCCTTCATCCCCTTCATCTATACCCCTTTTTACTTCTATCTATCGGCATTACTATCTCAACTATTGGGCATCGGCTTCTTTCCTCTCAGGCTGCTTTCTTTTATCGCGTCGCTCGGCTGTTTCCTTATACTTTACAGAATCGTAAAGATCGAGACCAACTCAACCTTCTGTTCCTTTCTAGCCACTGCCCTATTTGCCGCCACCTATCGCCTAGGCGGCGCATGGCTTGACATCGCCCGGGTTGATTCGCTATTCCTTTTTATTCTTCTGGCGGCTGTCTACGTATTTCGTTCGAATAATTCTAACTCCGGGGCAATAGCCGCCGGGATATTGTTTTTCCTGGCCTTCATGACGAAGCAAACGGCGTTGATTGTGGTCTTCCCGTTATGCATTTACAGTTTGTTTTTAGAAAAACGCTGGGCAAGGGTCCTATTTACTGGAACTATCCTGCTAACCATCGTCGGCGGCTCTTTCCTCTTCAATCAAATTAGCGACAACTGGTTCCAATTCTATGTCTTCGAACTGCCAAGTCAGCACCCCATAATCAAACAAATGGTGCTCAGTTATTGGCTGCATGACCTGCTGCAGCCTCTGCCGATTGCAAGCATGGTCAGCATTTTTTATGGAATCCAGCTGTTCTCTGGTAGAAAAGATCGCAATTTCGCTTTCTTTGCGGCATTAGCTGCCGGACTGATTGGCGCTAGCTATCTAGGCCGTTTGCACGCCGGTGGTTATGACAATGTGCTCATGCCGGCATATGCAGCGATTGCAATCTTCTTTGGGCTGGGAGTCAACAATATCCTTTCCCTGCTGCCGGCCGATTCCTTACCAGGGGATCGTGCTTTGGTCTCCTCGGCGATCGAGTCAGCCGTATTCTTCGCCTGTATCCTCCAATTTTTACTTCTGGCATATAACCCCCTCACTCAGATCCCCGGCAAAGCCGATCGAGCCGCCGGGGATCGCCTAATCCAACTCATTGAACCGTTCGACGGCGAGGTGTTCGTTCCCTACCACGGCTACCTTCCAACTCTGGCCGGCAAGCAGAGCTACGCCCACGCAATGGCGATAAGTGATGTATTAAGCAGCAAGGATAAATCCGTCCGGGCTATTCTTACGGATGACCTCAGAGAGGCTTTTCGCGACCATTATTTTGCAGCCATCATCTTGGATGAGCCCTGGATGATGGAAGAAATCAAACCTGGTTACTATTACCAGGAAACGATCTTTAGCTCCGACGATGTTTTTTGGCCAGTTACGGGGATGGCTGTAAGGCCAGAGCTAATCTATCTGCGAGAAGAGTAGAGATCCCCCATAAAGACAATTGGTCTTCTAGCTGTGCGTTTACGCGACTTTTCGTGCTACGCGGGCTGCGCGAGGGAAATCTCATTATAGCGGCTTACACCCATAAAACCGCTTACTATCCTGCATTCTTGCAGAATAATATTTTAGCTATCCTTCAAAATCGGCGGACACATAACATAATTTGAGTCCACTGAAAAAAGCATCCGCCTTCTTATCCGCGGGCATTTAGTGCTTCGATAGCCTTGAGAGCCCCGCTTTGCGTTTCTCCTTCAGAGGATTGCTCGCTTTCTTTATTGTTTGTTGACCATTAATCTCACGTGATGACTGGATAGATAAATCAATGAATAAAGCCGCTATCCAACTGAATATTGGCGCAGCATTTTTCGGGGCTTACCTATTTTTGAGTTGTAATATTCATATACCCAAAAATTACTCTTAATTAATTTTAAGGTTTTTTCACGAATATTTTTTACTAAATCAAATTCGCCAATTTGTTGGAATGCTTCAATAAAAAATAATTAATATTTATCCACACTGGACCACGCCACATTTTATCAGAATCATACGTTGAGTCCGTACGCGCTACAGAGGGAAGCATAAAATCTCCACAAAATTCATGTGGATTTTTTAAATGCTCTATGATTCATTTTTTCATATTTTCAGGATACGCCTAGGGTTTTGTAAGTGCATATTGCAGGTAATTTTATTCCAATACCAGCAGATCGAGCGACTTGAGTAATAGATGGCCTTGAAATTGCGCATTACTACAATAATATAAGTAATGCTTTCCACAGACCGTATATTGCTTGAGCGCGCAGATCTTATCAGACCAGATATCTGACTGCCTTTCCTCGATCATCCACGTACTCAATAACTGATTGATAATTCTCCAAAGCAATTTTTAGTGTGCAACTTTTGCCTTCCTTCATCCAGGAAAGGCTCACTTCATTTTGTTTAGAATCTACGACCTTAAAGTCGCCACTAAAGGCTGGATAATCATTCCTAAACCGAATAAGCTTCAGGAGTCTTTGAACTACTTTTTTATTCACTGCCTTGTCAATTTCATCCATGCTAAAGTTATGACGATTGATCTCTCGTCCTTCACCACTTTTCTTGACACCTTCTACGTCGTTTTCACCCGCCAACAAACCCACATAATAGACTTGGGGAATACCGGGCGCAAAGAATTGGATGGCTCTGGCAGCTAGATAGGCATCATTATCACTGTCCAACATGGAGTAATAGGTGCCTCTGATCTGGTGCACATCAAAGCCATCCGGGTCTCTGTGCTTGGGAGAAAAAATAAGACTGAGATTCGCCCCCCGCTCAAGACAAATTTTCACTAACCTTTTGGCATCTTCGCTTTTATAAAGATCATTCAAATCCGGCTTGACCGGCACACCATCGTGGCAATCAAGCATGGTAAATTGCTTGTATGGTCGTTTCTTTAGGTATGAGCACAGCCTTATGCTGGTCTTGGCGATCAAGGCATCGAGAACCATATAGGGAAGGATAAAATCATAAATCCAGTGTCCTCGTTTAGACAATTCGAACTGGGTGGTGTAATTGGCATGGACTTCAGGCACCAACTCGATATTCAGAGATTTAGCCATTTCTGTGATCCAATCTAGGAATTGGTAGATTTCCGGTTCGAGAAAAAAGCAAGTTGTTCCTGGCTTCTTAATGACATAGCCAACCGCATCCAACCGGATGATCTTGACTTTATTCTTGCTGAAATTGATCAGTAAATCGGCGAGAAGTTGACGGAATATCTCTGAGTTTATATCCAAGTCTATCTGCTCAGAAGGAGTTACCTTCCCAAAAGTTGTCCACACTTTCTCCACTTCACCCGTTTCTTCGATGGTGAAATCGGAAAATGGGTCGGCTCTGCGCAGAAATATTTTCTCAACTTGCTCTGGTGGTGGATTCCCATCCGGCCAAATCTTATCCACAGTAATAAACATATCCGCATATTCAGACTTGCGTCCTTTTTTTAGGAAATCTTGGAAATAGGGTGACTTTGCAGAAATATGATTGACCATCAAATCAAGCAAGATATCATGTTTTTCGCCGATGCGTTGGATATCGTCCCAGGTGCCAAATTTGGGTTCAATTTCCAAATATGTCAGGGGAGCAAAGCCCCTGTCTCTAGAAGAAGGAAAAGGCGGTAGAATATGAACTCCGCCCTTGAAGATATTCCGAAAGTGCGTTTCCAGGACATTGTGGAGCGTTTTTAAATCACCCCCTAATGAATCGGGGTAAGTGATTAGCTGCACTTGATTTTTAACCGCCATCTCAAATCCTCTTATTTCACAACAATCACATCATAGTCTTTGGTAATCACAAAATCTGCTAATTGTTTGTGACCGGCAATAATTTTATGTTCCATAGCCAGAACCCTCTCGATAAACGGATCACCTACTTCATTGCCCCGATTTCTTTTCTGGCGGTGTTCCAGAGTGTCCAACCTGTTTATAGCAATGAAAACCTTGGTATCAACATTCTTGAGCAAGGATGTATAAGTTCCTTCTGCAATTACAACCTTAACCCCATCCAAGCTGATGGTTTCTTCTTCTACAGTATTTTTGTTATAGTCAACCAGCGGTTTAGTTATTTCATTTTTCCCCTTGATAGCGTCTTTCAGGTTCTGTTCCAATAAATCAAGTTTCACCTCCACATGAGGACCAAGCCATTCCGGGTCTTCTCGTCGTTTAGCATCGTTCGCTCTGGGCGGAAGAATAAAATAATCATCCTGGCCAAGCAAAACGGATTTCATACCCTGTCTTTCCAGTTCGTCTGCAATGGCCTTGCCAGTTTCAGATTTCCCGCTTCCAGATTCACCGGCAACAGTAATGATAAATCTTGTTGCCTTACTCTTGATTCTTTCAATTATTTCAGGAATTATTTTTTGCGCAGCTTTCTTATGATGTTCTTCTACGAAAATAATATCGCCTCTCATATATTAGCTATCCTCCTCAGGAATATTTAATTATCCTGATCCAATGCGCGTTCCGCCAACACGAAAGCTCCTGGGATCCGGGCCTTTCCCTTCAATGCAGCCGGGACGATATATTCATCGATCCGCCCCAAAATTTGTGGCGACTGAATATAGTCATTCAGCCTAGCCCGTGTCCTCTCCCGTATAAGTTATATCAACTGCGTCTTTTTCGATCAATATATTCGGCTGACTGGTCTTGACGAGTAAAGAATTGCGATTCCCTTTGCTCTCTTCCTGACCAGGCTCAAGCGGTTTCCCGTCCATATAGGAGAGATAATCATTTTCGCGGGTGAATTCACGAAAAGCCGTATCATATTCTTCTGCATATTCGCGCAAAAAGTCATCGAACATTCGATTCCAGGTAACGCTATGCACAGACGCTGTATCCGTAATCACCCCATCGATGTCAAAGATAACTGCATCGAAATGATATTTGCTCATAAAATCATATTTTTTTATAAATTGATGGCATTATTGGTGATCACATCACGATACCAATAAGCGCTTTGCTTGGGGATGCGCTCCAATGTTTCATAATTGACACGCACTAATCCAAAGCGCGGGCCGTAGCCACGCTCCCATTCAAAGTTGTCGAAGATGCTCCAAACGAAATAGCCTTTCAAATTTACACCTTCTTGTATTACTTCATGGAGTGCCTGAATATGCGCTTTGATATAACGGATACGATCCCAATCGGCCACAAATCCATTTTCATCTGGCTCGTCGGGCATGGCACAACCATTCTCGGCAATATACAAATCGGGATTGCCATAACGTTTCTTGACGTACAGCGCTTCACCCTTAATGCCAGCAGGATAAATTCCCCAGTTCATCTCTGTCCGACCCCAGCTAGGTGCAGAATACGGGGTCAAGCGAGCCTTGTTCAAGCCGGAATGGATATCAAAAGCAACCAGGTCCGTGTTGTAATAATTCAGACCCAGAAAATCTATTGGCTGCCGGATGAGTTGCAGGTCACCTGCCTGGATATTGGGCTTATGCGGCCCAATAAAATTGAACAACGCCTGTGGATATTCTCCTTTAAAGACCGGATCGAGGAACAGCGCGTGGGTTTCATCGTGGACGCGCTGCGTAGCAGCCCTGTCCTCATCGCTGTCACTAGCGGGCATCAGTCCATTCAGGTTCAGGGTCAAACCGATCTGTCCGTCATACCCGCCTTGACGATAAACTTGGACAGCCTTGCCATGTGCCATCAGCAGGTGATGCGCAGTCTGGTATGCCTGCGAATAATCACAAACACCCGGCGCGTGGATACCGGTTGCATATCCGAGAAAAGCCACGACCCAAGGTTCGTTGTGTGTTACCCAAAATTTCACGCGATCAGCCAACTTTTCAAAAACGATCTGGGCATATTCAGCGAACCAATCTACCGAGTCGCGATTAGGCCAGCCGCCAAGGTCTTGTAGTAGTTGGGGAAAGTCCCAGTGATAGAGAGTTGCTTTTGGGCGGATTCCAGCATCCAGGAGAGTGTCCACCAGCCTGTTGTAAAAATCCAATCCTTTGACGTTGATCTGTCCGCGCCCCTCGGGCAAGATGCGCGTCCATGAAATCGTAAAACTGTAGCAGGGAATCCCTAGTTTTTTTAAAAGAGCTACATCCTGTGGCATACGATGGTAATGATCACAAGCTATATCTCCGGTGTCGCCATTGAGCACGCGAGCATCCCTGCGCACAAAACGATCCCAGATGTTTTCACCTTTATTATCATCGTTGTACGCCCCTTCAATTTGATATGCGGAGGTAGATGCTCCCCACAGAAATTCGTCAGGAAAACGAAGTGTGTTATTCATAATTATTGGTTTCCATTGTTAGTAGGTATATTCGTTGTTAATAAAAATGTTATAAAAATGGTCACTGTAGATAACGGGTATAATTTCCACCAGCATCCAGATAGCGGTGGATAATATATCCACCTTCATCAGGCGATGTCCTGCGTGGTTTATCCTCATCAACGATCATTATTCCCATTGCAAGACCAGAGACAGACTCCCCGCTGTTTCCCAGTCGCCGATATTTCAACCGTTTATCCTTTAACCGAACCGGCCAACATGCCGCGCACAAAGTAGCGCTGGAGCATGAAGAAGACCGCCATGGGTAAGAGCATACTCACAAAAGCGCCAGAAGTTAGCAAGTGCCAGTCCTGTCCCTTTTCACCTACAATGGATGCCAGCGCATAAGTGATAACTCTTGATTTTTCACCTAAAAATACCAACGAAACCAGATAATCATTCCAGACCCACAGGAATTGGAAAATCGCGAAGGAAGCCAGAGCCGGAACGGAAAGCGGCAATATCAGCCTAACAAGAATCGTAAAGTTGGTGGCGCCGTCAATATAGGCTGCTTCAAGTAATTCGCGGGGAAGCGAGCTGATGTAGTTGAACAGTAAGTAAGTTGCCAAAGGTAAACCAAAACCAGTATGAGCCAGCCAGATACCGAGGAATGTGCCATTCAATTGCAACTTAGTGTAGTCTTGTAAGATTGGGATCAAAGAAATCTGCAGGGGTACCACAAGCATAGCTATAATCATTGTAAAGAACAAATCTCTTCCTGGAAATTTTAACCAGGAAAACCCGAAAGCGGCAAACGCAGCAATCAAAATAGGAATAATTGTGGCAGGAACAGCCACCGCAATGGAGTTTAGAAATGCGCCACCCAGATTATTACCTTTGCGCAGGATTTCGTTCCCTGCGGAATCAGTGAAAGTGATTTCTTTCCCTGTTATTACATCCTTATAATTGTCAATGGATAGATTATTGGCAAATCCTACCCACTGTCGTTCGCTAATAATAATTTTCCGTGAGCGTTTGTTTCCTATCCAGGTTAGCTTACGACCATCTGGCAAGGTAATACCTTCGCGTAGCTCTTCAAAGGAAGCATTAATTCCTTCAACCGGTATTTTTCCATTCACATCAACAGCATCGTCAAGGATAATCTCGCCAATGTTAATATCCTCTTTATGGGGAAAAACAGCCCACCAACCAGAGTTGAAAATATCTTGGCTATCCCGGAAGGAAGTGATAAACACACCCACTGTTGGCAATAACCAGATGCCACAGATCAAGATCAAAACCCCGTTGATGATAAGAGCTGATTTTTTCTTTTGACTCTTTTTGCCAGCAGCCATTAGAATGCCCTCCTGTTTTTGTTGAATTCTCGTAAATTATTTATAATTACCGGAATAACCGCTAAAAGCAGAACGATCGCGATAGCAGATGCCCGTCCAGTATTACCGTATGTGAAACGTTGTAAATAAAACTCATTAGCAATCACGTTAGTTCCGTTATTACCGCCCGTCATAACTCGAACGATATCAAATAGCTTCAAACTAAAGATAATAATAGTGGTCGTTACTGTGATCAAAGTTCCCTTAATATAAGGAATTGTGATCTTGAAGAAAGCTTGCACTTCGGTTGCCCCATCAATCCGAGCTGCTTCCAGCAATTCGAACGGGACACCTTTGATGGCAGATGAGATGACCACCATGGCAAAGCCAGTTTGGAGCCAGGCCATAATGATGATTAAGAAAAGATTATTCCACGGCGGCAAGCTTAGCCAGGGCTGTGATTTCCCGCCAAGCGCGAGCACAATTGCATTCAGAATACCAATTTCATGAATCCCAACGCCTTCTCCCCTATACGTATAAACAAATTTCCAAATAACGCCTGCGCCAACGAATGAAATTGCCATAGGCATAAAAATGATTGCTTTGTAAATTGATTCGAACTGACTGCGATCTGCCAGAACTGCAATCAATAAGCCAACCCCAACACTAAGTGCCGTACCCAAAACCATCCATAGAAAATTATTACGGAATGTTTCAAGCATAATACGGTCAGTAAAGGCAAATTTATAGTTGTTGAATATAGCCCAGCCTTTCCCAACCCAATCTTGCCCAAGCGGATCTTTAAAACTCAGCACCAACGTGCGAAAAACCGGGATCGTTAAGTACCATCCCATAATGACGACAGCTGGGCCAATAAACACAAAGGGTTGTAATCTTCGCCCCCAATTCCCAGGAAGTTGTTCCACAAGCCAATTAGAGATCACAAAGAGCATTGCTACGCCACCAACGCCCCAAAGAATAGCTACCAAAACGATAATGCTTTGTGGGGCATCGCTGTCACGCAAGAATAAAAAAACCTTCCATAATACCAAGAAGGTGATCGCAGGGACAAAGAGAGAGATAAATACTCTCCCAATAATCGTAGTAAACCAACTGATGAAGTGTGCAAAAGCACAGCTTTTTTCATGTGGTCCTTGCATGGGAATTTACCTCCTGAGCAAGCACTTTTTATCCTGTTGATGTTCAGAGGAGCAGGCATCTCAGATCGGACTCCTGCTCCTCTTTTTCATTTTACCTGATCTCAGTCCGGATTAAAACCGGGAAAGAGGAAGCAGGCTATTCTGTTGGCCAAGATTCATCGATTTGCTGAAGCGCAGTGTCTTCATCAATCGAGCCGCTGACGTAGTCAGTCATGTATTTCCAGAATGTGCCTGCGCCAACAGCACCAGGCATTAAGTCAGAAGCGTCGAAGCGGAAGGAGTCCGCATTCAGGATGATCTCAGCAACGCCACGAGTTACAGAATCGGCGTACCAATCAAGTTCGGAGTCGTTGTGCGGTGAAATTGCGCCACCGGCTTCGACCCAGCCTTTGACGGAGTCAGCTGTGGAGAAGTATTGGATCACAGCGCGGACTTCGGGACGGTCGTTGAACATAGCGTAGATGTCGCCAGCTCCCAGAACCGGTTTTCCATACTGCTCATCAATCGGGGGCAGGTAGAAGAAGTCATAGTCTACACCTGCAACTTTTCCTTCGGGGAAGAAGGATGTAATAAAGTTACCCTGACGGTGCAGCCAGCACTTGGGGGGCGAATCAAACATTGGGGTAGGAGCATCACCAAAAAATGTGGTGGGGATGGAAGCTTGACCGCCATAGACATAGGCATCATTGAACCAAATAGCGGTGACGTAGCTCAGAGCTTTCTTTACTTCCGGCGAATTGAATAGCAATTCGCCTGCAACCCACTTGTCATAGTTCTCAAGTGAGGTGGTGCGAAGTATGACATCTTCCATCCAGTCGGTCATCGCCCAGCCGGTGGCAGCGCCAGACTCAATACCGATACACCAAGGTGTATCGCCGTCCGCAGCGATTAGTTCAGTCAACGCCATTAGCTCATCCCAAGTTTCCGGTACAGTGTAGCCGGCGGTATCAAACTCGGCTTTAGGATAGAAAACTAAAGACTTGCCATTTGCACGTCCCCAAACACCAGCCATGATCGGGCCATCGGGGCCTTGCATGGTGCCCATGTCCAGCCAGGATTGTATATAGTTCTTAGCCATCCAATCATTGTCAATAACCGTGTTTAGATCGATAACCTGCCCCTTGGCAACCATTGTAGATAGCAAACCAGGTTGTGGGAAGTCAACGATGTCAGGAGCATCCCCTCCATCCACGCGGATGGTAATGGAAGCTTCAAATTCCTTTGAGCCTTCATACTGAATATCAATGCCGGTTGCTTCTTCAAAAGGAACAATAGAGTTATCAAATTTAACGGCATCGGCATCAGTGAATGGGCCAGCCATGGTGACCACAGTACCTTCATACAGGCCATCAAAGGCATTTGCCAATTCTTGGCCCTGTGGCAATGGGTCTACAGCGGCAGGTTCTTCGGGTGCTTCTTCAGCAGTCGCCTCTTCTACGGGCGCTGGTTCTTCAGCGGGTGTGGCTGGCTGGCATGCCATTAATACAAAGCTAAGAACCAGGCCAATCACTAGAAGTTTATATATCTTACTCATCTTTCTCTCCTTTTTGTTTTTTTAATTATTTTCTTAATCCAAATATTCTTGAAATTATTTTTGACTACCTCCTTTCACAGATATGTTTGTTATCAACCTATTTCTTATAGGAATTAGACATTAGGTGGGGCAGTTGTATTTCTAATCACAAGTTCTGTTGGCAGGGTGATGGTTATATGCTCTTCACGATTACTATTAATTGCTTGAAGTAAGAGTTCAACTCCTTTGCGACCTGATTCAAATAATAACTGTCTTGTAGTTGTAAGCTCCATAAACTCCGCGGCTTGAATATCGTCAAAGCCGATTACGGATAAATCTTCTGGTATAGATAAACCGAGATTTCTTGCAGCTTGAATTACGCCAAACGCCTGGATATCGCTTGCCGCGAAAATTGCTGTGGGAGGATCATCTAGTCTAAGCATTTGAAATGCGAGCTCTTTTGCTTCATGGTGGCCATATTGATCTTCACCATAGTAATCAGGTGAAATTGGAATCCCTGCCTCACTCAGCACTTTTTTATACCCTTTATATCGGTCTCGACTTGATGTAAACACAAAATGGTTGGTTTGTTCCGGGGTGTCTGTTTTAGGTTTTGTAAGTATTTCTGCAATATCTCCAATAAACCCGATCTTTCTATGTCCCAGTTTAATTAGATATTTTGTGGTTTCATAACCACCCAGTACATCATCGATAATTATCGAATCGAAATCCGCAAGATCGGGATGCTTGCGGTCAATGAATACAACAGGAACTTTGGAATGTTTAAAATAATAGATATCTTCATGCACAATAGGCATGGAAACGATCAGGGCACCATCTATGCGCTCCTGCCGTAATACATCCTGAAATCCAATGGATCTTTGCTTTTGAGATTCTATATTATAAATAACAAGATCATATTGGCTGTTGGATAAGATACTGACCACACCATCAAGCCTTGCGCTTACAGATGGACTTGTGAAGAAGGGGACTACCACCCCAATCGCAAAAGTCTTACCGGTTGATAACCGCCTTGCCACTAAATTAGGTGAGTAGTCAAGTTCTTCCGCAATTTTAAATATTCGAGACTTAGTTTTCTCTTTAACAAGAGGGCTGTTGTTTAAGGCACGTGA
>DAOVFE010000269.1 GCA_030673085.1 Anaerolineales bacterium
CGGAGAGCGATGCTTAACTTTCCATGAACTGGATCCAGAGACGCTGGTAGCGTTGCAAGGTATAGATGCTATGGCTGAGTTGGGATTAGAGGATCTTGAAATCTGGATATATGATTCCCAGGATGGCGATTCGATTTATGGCTTTAAGCAGTCGGTGAAGATCCTGGATGGCGGATATGGTTATGATCCGGTGTTAATAGTTCCCCCGGAGACAATGGATCCTGATACTATCGAATCTGAAAATGAAAAAGTGCATTCCATAACATCAGTAGTTACACCAGAGCGAATGTGGGAAGGTGTGTTCCAATTTCCTACAAGCTACTACGAAAAATTTCCATCAGTATTTGGGACTCGCCGAAATTATAATAACCAGGGTTATCATACTTATCACAATGGGCTGGATCTTTATGGTAGCACCAAGACAGAGGTTATGGCTCCGGCTCGAGGGCGGGTGGTGTTTGCCGATACTCTTACGATTCATGGAATGATGATTTATATTAATCATGGTTGGGGGATATTTACTGGCTATGCCCACCTATCACAGATTTTTGTCTCTCCTGGCGACATTGTCGAGCCGGGTCAGGTAATTGGTATGGTAGGGGGGACCGGCCGCGTTACTGGCCCCCACTTGCACTGGGAAGCTTGGGTTGGAGGTGTGCCTGTAAACGCAATTGAATGGACGGAGAGGGTTTTCCCTTAATCAGGCGAGGATAGTTTGCCGGAGCGGTAATCGGTCAATACCTGACGAGCTTTCTCAAGTTGGATTTCACGAACTCGGATATCGACCTCGGCCATCGGGCCCACGCCGAGTCCGCAGGCGGTGGCGGCCGATTCGCCTAAAAGAATTGCTTGAATGCCAAATGACTCTAGCATTGCGCGCAAGATCTCGGCTTCCAGCATGCCGCTAACGGTCTCTAAAGTCACAACTTTATCGGGCATCATTCCTCCGCATAGCCGGCTTGTAGTATAATGAATCATTAATTAAGCCCCATTTGGTAAAATATACCATACGTATGATGTGCATGCCTCTTGTTGTTGGATTATCCTTGGAAAAATATTGGACCAAGTTCGAGCTTCGCGAAAGCGATCTTGACTTTATATATAATCTTCTGCTGGATCGAGAAGCTCCTTTGACCACAGTGGAAATGGCAAGCGCGCTGATTAATTTCCGCATAGAGCGCTTGCAGGAAGAAGCCCAAAAGGAAGCTTCTGATGATAACCAGACCTATCGACCGGGCGATGAGTATCAAGTCGGCAACCAACTAGTCTTTCCAGATTTGAATATGCTAAAGGGAACCATCACCGACATTCGCCCAGGCGAGAATCCTGACATTGGCTCATTTGATGTGATTGAAGTAACAATCGGGGACTCTGAAAGTAAGCGTTACTTTGCTTCGCGACTTGAGAACCACAAGCTGAATTTTGTGCCTGAATCAGCTTCAGAAGATAGCAAGGAAGAAGTCGCCATCCTGGTTTTAGAGAAGTATGGCGATGTAATTATATCGCGACTGGAAAACCGTCTTAAATCGGCAGAAGATATTGTTCAAATCGCTGGGCGATGGTTTCCCAGAGCGCTATTGGCCGATATTACTGAAGGGCATCTTAATCTGGCTGAAGCCGTGCTTGATGTAGCCGAAGGTGGACCACTGCCGACCGCGGCTTTGCTGAAGCATGTTGAATTGCCTTCTGATCTTGATCCACTTTTAGCTGAATTCTCGATGAACTATGGCATGCAGGAGGATCAGCGATTTGACGAAGTCGGTCCGGCAGGCAAGGTTTTATGGTATTTGCGGCGGATGGAACCGCCTGAAGTGTTATTCACACCGCCTAGGATTGAATATACTCCTTGTCCAATTGATCGGTCGGTATTAACCGAAGATCTTTTGGCTCTCGAGCGATCGCTGGATGATGAATTAAGCCCGATTGAGGACAGCACAGAAGCGGCTGACGACGAAGTAACGATCGCATTGATATTTCCCCATTGGCGGGTGGGGACATTGCCGCTTTCCTCTCGTTTGCAGCCGCTTTTTCCGACTGCTTATGAATCTCCCCGAATTCTATTTAATCTGATCGATGGTCACAATGGAGAAAAATTCCCAGGATGGGTTGTGCGAGCTGGCCGGTATGTATTTGGCCTGGATGAATGGTATCGCCGCTATGAAGTCCCTGCAGGCGGGTTGATTAAAGTCAGCCGTGGCGATGAGCCAGGCGAAATTATTGTAGAAGCGGTCAAACGGCGACGGCGCAATGAATGGATTAGAACGATTACGATTAACAGTTCTGGGCGAGTTGGTTTCACCATGCTTAAGCAACCGGTTGGCGCATCCTATGACGAATTGATGGTCATTGGTCTTTTAGATTCGGTTGCACTAGACGAAGCCTGGCTGAAAGGCGAGCAACGGAAGACCCCGAACGATCGTTTGGTGGCGTATGTCTTTCGTGAATTGGCTAAATTAAATCCACAGACCGCGGTTCACGCCCAGGCTCTCTATTCTGCAGTAAATGTAATTAAACGTCTGCCGCCGGCAGCTATCTTTGCTGAATTGGTTACCCGATCATATTACAAGCATGTTGGCGATCTATATTGGCGATTTGATGATGGCCAGTGGAGCGGGGCATGAGTACGGAGAAAATGAGACCGCAGCCGAAGCTTAATCGTCCTACGATCGATACAAAATTCAGGATCGATTATGATTGGTGGGATCGGTCTAATCGAGATCTTGAAGTCTTTCTTCGAAGCCATCTATGCGAGGAGCACCGCATGCAATGCGAAAACCTCGAAAATGGCGCTATGGCAGACCATGTCGATCTCGAGACTGGAGAAGTAACTCGGATTCCAATGATCCAGTATTTCATAATCAACCATTGCTCGCAGCAAGCGGACTATATCACTTCAAATACCAGCCTGGTAAATGCAATCTTTCTTGTGTTCCTGGCCAATGGAAATACGCCGCTCTCTGCACTCGAACTTGGCGATCGGTTGGGGCGTCCAGCGAAAACGATTCTACGGATGTTAGCCGGACAACGTGTCTATAATGGAATCCGGCCCTATTACGGCGATTAGCAAAACAATCGAATCTGACCATCATTTCCTTGCGATGGCTTATATAATCGGGCTCCCAATCTATCAGGAGGCCGATACTGCTTTAAGGGATGACAGCGCCGCCACTGAGATAGTGCAATAGCAAGAGAGCAGATGGGTACAAAAAGGCGGGGATGATATTTGGGGAAAGAATCGCCCGCTTTTTATATGCTTGGATGTGAGCAGGGGGTAATGCATGTTTGAAAATGGCGAAAGGAATAGTTCA
>DAOVFE010000262.1 GCA_030673085.1 Anaerolineales bacterium
GCTTCTCCTTTGAGTGAAGATGCCCCGCAGCAAGCTGCGGGGTATCTTCCAAGGAAAAAGCCAATATATGGCGGCAGCCCCCAAACCCCCGTTTGCCATTCATCCCCACAGTAAGCTGCGGGTGTATTCTTTTTTTTTCCCATAAGGCTTACACAAAACTCCAAAGCAACACTGCGATACAATATATTCAGGATGAAAGATTCAAAGCATGTCAACATCAGCAATTACGGCTGGTTCTCAATTGGGGCAGCGCTGGCAATCATGGCCATCAAGGCCAGCGCCTATTTTCTGACCCATTCAATCGGCCTGCTCTCCGACGCGTTGGAGTCGATCATTAACCTGACCGCAGCAGCCTTAATGCTCCGGATGTTGGTTGTTGGGGCCAAGCCGCCAGATGAGGAGCATGCCTATGGTCATGAGAAGGCAGAATATTTCTCAAGCGGCTTTGAGGGCATCCTCATCATTCTTGCCGCAATCGGCATTATTTACGCCGCAGTTCGCCGTCTCCTCTACCCGGAGCCCATCCTTCATCTTGGAATTGGGATGGCTATTTCGTTATTCGCCTCGCTAATCAACCTTGGAGTCGCTCAAGTTCTCCGTCGCGCCGGAAGTCTTCATCGATCTATTGCACTCGAAGCCGATGGCCAGCACCTTATGACAGATGTATGGACCTCAGCCGGGGTCCTGGTTGGCGTTGGCAGCGTTGCACTGACCAAATGGCAGCCTCTAGATTCCATCATCGCACTTGTGGTTGCAGCTAATATTATCCGGACCGGCATATACCTTCTTCGGCGCTCGGTTATGGGATTGATGGATACGTCCTTGCCCAAGTCAGAAGTCGATGCAATCCATGCCGTCCTTAATTCTTATGAAGCTCGTGGTGTGCGCTATCACGCTTTACGAACGCGCCAATCCGGCGCCCGTTATTTTGTGTCAGTTCACGTCGAAGTGCCAGGTGATTGGTCTGTCAAGAAAAGCCACGATGTAATCAATGCCATCGAGCATGATATCCGGCGCGCTTTGCCTTCGACAATTCTCTTTACCCATATCGAACCAATCGGTGACCCCAGTTCATATCTTGATGACGGCCTCTATCATCTCAAAGCGCATACCAACGGTGAGGCCAGCGATCAGCCCCGGAAGAAAGTAGACTGAGAGTCATCCTCCGGCATGCCGCTCTATTGACCGCACTGACTATAAAATGGCAACACATTGAATTAAGGCCTACAGGAATGGGAGCAAATTAATGCGGCCAAAGCAGGCGTTGCAAGCCCAGCAGCTTCGCCTTGATGGCATGAACTGAAATCCTTGCTATCCAACCTTTATAGTTTTAAGGAAGGAAATTCTATCCGGCAAGGTAAAGGAAAGGATAAGAATCGCTTAGGGGGTTTCGGATGAATATTGTTCTAACATATGACCCTCGATGGGAATATACGGATAAAGATCGTATCCCCTTTTGGGCAAGTCTGGACACCGTAGACTATATTGCCGAATTGTTAGAAAAAACCGGCAGCTCAGTACTGTTAGCAGCAGCTGACAGCACATTTGAATTTAAGCTGAAAGAAGTCTCAACTAAATATCCGAATGCTCTTGTTTTTTGGCTGAATGAATTCATGTCTAGCGATTCCGGCCGGGATATATTCACAGTTAGCATTATTGAAAAAATAGGGATGATGCACACCGGCCCTGGCTCTGAAGCGTTGGCGGTATGCCTAAACAAAGAGACCACAAAAGATATTTTTAGAAAACTTGGGCTGCCAACCCCTCAATCCTACGTTGTCTATCCTGATGATTTTTCGCCCATTTGCCAGAATAGGCATTGGAAGGGTAACGTAATTATTAAGCCGTTGCTTCAGGGAAACAGTCGGGGAATGGATGAGTTTTCGGTTGTTAGCGCACATGATCGGATGACAATAAGAGAAAGAGCTGAAAGAATTCATACTAAATTCAATGAGCCCGCCCTTATAGAAAGGTATATCGGCGGTAAGGATGCTAAAGAATTCACAGTGCCAGTGCTTATTTTCCATGATGGGACCACAATTGGCCTGCCAATAATAGAAATCGACTTATCCCAGATACCAGTTTCTCAGGGAAAGTTCAGGTTTCTAACCCACGATATAAAAGACGAAAAATACTATCTTAAATATCCGCCTGAGCTTTCTCCTAATACCATCAGAAGGATGTATTCCGATGTTAGGAGAATCATCCAGGCGATTGGTTGTCTAGACATGATACGGGTTGATTGCAGAGGTGACTCCACCGGATTGTATTATATTGAAGTAAACGTGAACCCCGGCAAGAATAGGTTCAGCTACCTGATAGCATCCGCATGTGCACTTGGGTTTACCTATCCAGAAATCATTGGGTTTATGCCTTACCAAGCCATGCTTAGATATGGACTAAAACCTCCAATCAAATTGGAGGAATTGGAACGGCCAATTCTAGCGCTCCATGATGTGGGAATGATTCCAGCCAGCCAATGTTCGCGCTCTATCAACCTGATTCACCAACCCACCGATCTCGCCTCATCTTCTTCATAGATCCGGGCGAACCGACCCTTCTGCTCTGCCTATCCGGCAAAGGTATTTCTAGCACTGCTTCTCTTAATTCGGTAAGCGACAGCCTCCCCCGTGACACCAAAAGCGCCACGGGGCCGAACCAATCGCCTGGCCTTATTCCGCATCTGTACCTCACCTATGTATGCCGCGCTCTTAAAACATCTGCACTGCTCTACCCCGCCATTCCGGAAAGTGAAGAACCCCGCAGCAAGCTGCGAGGCATCTTCTAAGGAAAAAGCCAATATGGGGGCGGCAGCCCCCAAACCCCCGCTTGCCATTCATCCCCACAGCAAGCTGCGGTGTATTCTGGCTTTTTCCCATAAATGCGGGCGAGTGCATGATTTGAGTGTTTGCCGCAATGGAACATTTCCCTACGCATGCTTTCTTTGACTATTTGGAGACCTACCTTAGATATCGAGTGTATCAATGCGTTGGGCGCAAGCCCCTATCCGAGGATTGGAATGTTGATTGATTGCACAGTGCCCGCCACCAACCCGTCGAACCTATCCAAGACTTGATCGACGCTGGAATAATGCTTTCCTCACCAAGATAGCGGATCCGGGCTTTTTCCCCTATGCCCAAGCGGTAATGCGCGAGATTCGATCAGGCTGCAGTTTAGTATTGCTGCAGCCGATTGGAATTCGGATAGATTAACAATGTATAGATAATCAACCGCCAATAATTATTCTATGATTTCACTGAAAATAGCAAAAATGCGAGAAAGGGAACGGTATATAAGGGGCGTGGGCGAAGCCCACGCCCCTTATATACCCCCGTTTTCTGTTGGCGGCTCCTTTTTCCGTGGACTCATTCGACATACAATCTCCCACTTTAACGATATTTT
>DAOVFE010000031.1 GCA_030673085.1 Anaerolineales bacterium
TGATCGTCGGGCGCGCTCAACTGACCGGCTCTATGATCGTCAGCCGCCCCGGCGCAAACAAATCAGAAAGCGACCACGCCGTCGCTATGATGTATCGCTTCCAATCGCAGTCGGCGCCGAAATGCAATTGCCTGCTATGCCGCTGTTGCGCCCCGGCCCTCGTTGGTTATCAGGTGTCTTGTTGGTAATCTGCATTTGGCTGGCTAAATTGTTGCTAGCATCCGGTACTTTTCGGGTTGAACCGCCGATTATTACTGGAGCAACACTATTAACGCCGGCCCAGGTGAGTTCGATTGCTCGTATTAACGGAATTTCGGCGTTCGTGATCGATCCGGATCAGGTTGTCTCTCGTTTGTGCGAATATCCGGAAGTAGCGCAAGCGGAAGTAGTCATTCGATGGCCTAATCGAATTGAAATCAATATAAATGAACGACGTCCAGAGGTTGAATGGCTGGATGGAGGGCGTGTCTGGTGGATAAGTTCGGATGGCATTGCTTTCCTCGGAAATGGCGCAAATGATGGATTGGTGCAAGTGGTGAGCAGCGAACCATGGCTTCAGATTACGTCTGACCCATTGGCGCCGGTCGTGGATCCCAACTTAATTCATTCTGCCTTAGCGCTTCGGGCTCAAATGCCTGAGTTGGAGGTCCTTTTATTTGACGCTGAAAAAGGTCTTGGATTGGAAGATCCTCGGGGATGGAAGGCTTATTTTGGTACTCAAGGTGATATAGCCCTGAAGATACAGGTTTATAAAGCGATTACAGAGAATATATCGGCACAAGGAGTTGCGCCGACATTAGTGTGCGTGGAGGATGAATCCGCGCCCTATTATCGATGAGAGGAAGCCGGTGTAGTGGATATGGTTGCGACTGATGATCTGATCTTTGTCGGCATGGATGTCGGCACTACGAAAATTTGTGTGCTTGTTGGTCACCCGGAAGGGAAGGACAACATCCGTGTAATAGGCAAGGGGATAAGTCCTTCATCGGGTGTCCATAAAGGCGGCGTAGTTAGTCTGGAGGGCTTGACGCAGGCGCTGCAAATTGCCAAAGACAAAGCTGAACGCAGCTCGGGTTATGAAATCACATCAGCGCTGGTAAGCCTTTCCGGCTCTCATATTAATTCGCTGAACAGTAAGGGCATGGCGGGGATCGCCGGAAGAATGATTACAAGGGATGATGTGGCACGAGCCATTGATGCAGCACGTTCAATTGCTATCCCTTATAACCGAGAAGTGGTGCATGTGATCCCACGGGGATATGTCGTCGATGGGCAAGACGGGATCCGTTCCGCAATTGGAATGCATGGATATCGTCTTGAGGTTGAAGCCCATATTGTAACTGCGGCAACGACGTCTCTACGCAACCTCGAGAAATGTGTAGAGAATGCCGGAATTGTTATAGATGGCTGGGTTCTTAGCTCTCTGGCCTCATCTGAAGTGGTTTTAACTGATACCGAACGCGAGATGGGGGTTGTTGTCTGTGATATTGGCGGAGGCACAACGGATGTCGCAATCTACATTGAGGGTTCCGTTTGGCATACCGCGGTAATCCCAATCGGCGGGGATCATCTGACCAGCGACATTGCACAGGTATTGCATCTTCCACAGGAGACAGCCGAGATGGTCAAGCGCCGCCACGGATATGCACGTGCTGCGGTAATAGATGACAGCCAAGCTTTTGCCGTGCGTCCATTTGGCGAGAAAAAGCAAATCAAAATTAAACGCCGAGAATTAGCGCGGGTTATCGAACCACGAGTTGAGGAATTATTCGGTTTGGTCCGTCAAGAAATTAAACGCTCAGGCTATGATGGACTACTCCCAGCCGGAGTTGTGCTGACCGGTGGTACCAGCCAGCTCCCGGCTATTCACGATGTTGCCAGTGAGGTGCTGCGGCTTCCAATAAGGATTGGCAAGCCGGAAAGTCTGCATGGACTGGCCGATCAATTGCGTTCCCCTGCATTTTCAACCAGCGTGGGCCTGCTGCAATGGGCCCGGATGATGGAGCAAGAAGAAATGCTCAATGGTCGCGGTTTATACGACCTCGGATCGCTCAGGTTTGATATGAATCGAATGACAGAATGGCTACGGAGATTATTGCCAGGATAATGATTTCTTGCCCGATGGCCATGAAGAATGGCTGATAAATGGGAAAGTGTGATTACATTATGAGGAGGATTACAATGCAACCCGAATCACAGATGGAGTCTTTTGCACGAATTAAAGTTATTGGAGTCGGTGGCGGAGGAAGCAATGCCGTCAATCGCATGATTGAGGAGGGCCTAGCCGGGATTGAGTTTGTTGCGGTCAATACCGATGCTCAGGCGCTCCTGCTTTCCGATGCACAGACGCGTGTCCGAATCGGTGATAAGACCACTCGCGGTTTAGGCGCGGGTGGGAATCCTGAAACCGGTCAGAAGTCAGCCGAAGAGAGCGCTGAGGAGCTCTATGAGGTTGTTAAGGGATCTGACATGGTCTTTATCGCAGCCGGGATCGGCGGCGGGACTGGCACAGGAGCCTCTCCGATTATTGCCCAGATTGCGAAGGAGGTTGGCGCGCTGACTATTGGGGTTGTCACTCGCCCCTTTACCTTTGAGGGCGCCAAGCGGGATCAAGTGGCGCTGGCGGGGATCGCAGAGTTGAAAGAACATGTTGATACGCTTATTGTAATTCCAAATGACCGTCTGCTACAGATTGCTGATAAGAGGGCCAGCCTTCAGCAGGCATTCAAGCTAGCTGACGACGTTTTGCGCCAAGGCATTCAGGGCATCAGCGAACTTATTACCATCCCGGGCCTAATCAACCTGGACTTTGCTGATGTACGGACGATCATGTCTGAGGGTGGAGCGGCATTGATGGCAGTTGGAATGGCTTCCGGCGAAGATCGGGCTCGTCTGGCTGCCGAGCAAGCGATCTCCAGCACTCTGTTAGATATTACTATCGATGGTGCTCATGGGATCCTGTTTAATATTACTGGCGGCCCGGATTTGAGTCTGTACGAGGTCAATCAGGCAGCAGCGATTATCAAGGAAACTGCTCATCCAGATGTGAACTTGATATTTGGCGCAGTGATCGATCCGAATATGAGCGATGAGATTCGAGTTACTGTAATTGCAACCGGCTTTGATCGCTCTGGAGGGCTGCGACGGACTATACGAAGGCCATACATGAGTAGCCAAGGCAAGCTGGATAGCGGCGAGGAGCAGAAGGTGGTGCAGGAATTACAGGCGCAGTCGTTTGATGTGAATAACCTTGATATTCCAGCTTTTCTGAGGCGTCGCTGAATGACTTGCTCTAGCGAGCGTTAATATATGTTGAATCTAGTAGCCAGGGCATATATTGCTTTGGCCGGTCAGAGATTGTCTTGATGCAAATAGGCCGATGCCGGTTCTCCTCCTCTCCTGCATCGGCCTTATGTAAATTTTTGGCAAATAGGACTTAAGTACTAGTGATGAGTTTACGTCGAATTGCCTTTTAAAACTTGTCCACGGTGCAAGGGCGTGCTAAAATAACGACCTTCACTCCCGCTATATTGGGGCTTCGGTATTCAGAGGGCCAATATCTGGCGTGGAACTTATGTTCTTGAGAGAATGTAACTCATGCGCTGTCCATATTGTAAAAGCCAACGTACAAAAGTGATTGATACATCACACGATGCTCGGGGTGGAGTGCGCCGCAGGCGGGAATGCATAGTATGCGAGCAGCGCTTTACTACTTATGAACGCGCGATCCTTACACCATTGCTTATAAAAAGGGATGGGAAACGTGAGGAGTTTGATCAGGAAAAATTGGCGAGCGGTATTAGAATCGCCTGTGCTAAACGGCCAGTGGCTGCTTCTGACATTGATCGTCTAGTTGGGAAGATTGAATCGACTTTGCAATCAATGGGAAAATCGGAAATCTCTTCCAGGGTGATCGGCGATATGGTCATTGCAGGCTTAAAATCGTTGGATTATATTGCCTACATTCGCTATGCCATTGTCTACCTTGGTCTCGACGACCTCCAGTCCATTCGTAATGAAATTGATCGTCTCCTCGAAACCGAATCCGAGATCAGTCTAAGCTAGGTAGGCAAGGATACTTTCATCGAGCGGGTATACATTATTCAATAATTGAATTCTCAATAGTAGCAATGGGTGTATTGGCTATCATTATAAAGGCGGCATGTAATTGGCACTACTAGGGGGAGTGTACCAATGAATTGTTAGAGGAGAACGCAATGCTCAAATTTGTCCCTTCAGATGCAGATATCGAGGAAAGCCGCAAGCAAAAGCATGCATGGCTTCCACTTCCTAATGGACTGCCGCCGGTGGACTTGGAACAGAACGGACGAAAAGTATTGACAAAACGTTATATCCGCCATGGCAAGGATGGACAGCCAACGGAGACAGTGGAAGAGATGTTCTGGCGGGTGGCCTTTAATATCGCCGCAGCCGAATCGGAGTTGGATGTCGAAATAGGTTCGCTGGCAAAAAACTTCTATGGCTTATTAACAACGAAACGGTTTTTTCCCAATTCTCCAACCTTCACTGGGGCAGGAACACCGCTTGGACAGCTAGCAGCCTGTTTTGTTATCCCGATTTCAGATGATATGGGACGTGAACCTCAGGGTATCTTTCAGACCCTTCGAGATGCGGCTCTGATTCAGCAGACTGGCGGAGGTAATGGCTTCTCATTCAGCCAACTTCGTGAAAAAGGGGCGTTAGTTAATTCATCCGCTGGACAGGCAACCGGCCCGGTAGGCTTCTTACGGGTGTATGACCAAGCTTTTGGCGAAATCGCCCAGGGCGGCACTCGACGCGGGGCTAATATGGCGGTCTTGCGGGTCGATCATCCGGACATCCGTGATTTCATTACTTGTAAGGTCGATGAAAATCAGATAACCAATTTCAACATCTCGGTTGGCATAACCGACGCATTCATGAAAGCCGTGCTTGATGATTCCAGCTATGATTTGATTTCGCCGCATTCTGATAAAGTGGTCGAGACGGTTCCGGCTCGAGAAATTTTCGATCTTATCGTCCAGCATGCGCATCATAATGGCGAGCCCGGTGTCCTATTTTTAGATACCGCAAATCGGTCAAATCCACTGCCGGAACTGTATAAGTTGGAAGCTACAAATCCATGTGGCGAACAATGGCTGGGGCCGTATGAAAACTGCTGCCTCGGATCGATTAATTTAGCCCAGCATTTTGGTCCGGCGCGAACTGTCGATTGGGATAAGTTGCGCGAAAGTGCAGTATTAAGCACTCGTTTCTTGGATGATGTGGTTTCCGCCAATGCCTATGTTCCAGCAGTACCTCAATTAAAGGAAGCGGCTTTGCGAGCACGGCGCATTGGGCTCGGGATTATGGGTCTTGCCGACATGATGTACCATGTCGGCGTACGGTATGGATCTGATGAGTCTCAAGAATTTGCCGCACAAGTTGTAGAATTCATCCGCTATCACAGCATGCTTGCCAGTATCGAATTAGCCAAGCAACGGGGTCCTTTTCCTGTAATTGATAGTAGCATATATGATCCTGATAACCTGGTATGGGAACCACCGCAGCCTCTATTTCCTTATAGCCGAGACTTTAAACGGCCTGCTATCAATTGGAATCAGATCGTTGAAGGGATAAAGGAATTCGGGATCCGCAATGCTGCTCAGACTACGATTGCTCCTACGGGAACGGTTGCGACTGTAGCCGGTTGCGAAGGATATGGTTGTGAGCCTGTTTTTGCCCTTGCATACACCCGTCACGTCAATGACAAAGGCAAGGATTTAGAACTGAATTACGCAAGCCCGCTCTTTGACCAAGCATTAATAGAAATCGGACTTGATGATGAGACTCGTAAGCAGATTATTGAGCAGGTGCTCGTGAATGGGTCCTGCCAGAATATAGAAGCGGTTCCTGATGAGATTAGGGAAGTGTTTGTCGTCTCCCAAGATGTATCGCCAGAGGCGCATGTGCGGATGCAGGCTTCTCTGCAATCTTTTGTCGATAATAGCATTAGCAAGACTTGCAATTTCCCTGAAGATGCTATGGTTGAAGATGTCGCCAATTCCTACATGCTCGCCTGGGAGCAAGGATGCAAAGGTTTAACCGTCTACGTGACTGGTTCACGTGAGCAAGTAGTATTGGAAACGCAGGCAACGGCTGAGAAGAAAGATTCGGAACAGGGATTGGACGGACAGCTTTATTTATGGGAAGAGAGCAAAAAGGCACGTCCGAGCCGGCTAGATGGCTGCACTTATAAGATTAGAACACCCCTAGGGAAAGCTTTTGTAACTGTTAATCAGACGGAATATAGGCAGCCTTTTGAAATCTTCATCACTACGGCTAAGGCTGGCTCAGATACGGCAGCAGTGTCGGAAGCCATTGGCCGTCTAATTTCATATATTTTACGGATTTCTTCGCCGGTTTCGCCGCGTGATCGTTTGGCAGAAGTGGTGCGTCAACTATCGGGCATAGGCGGTGGCCGATCAATTGGATTCGGACCAAATCGGATTCTCTCGCTGCCAGATGGGCTATCCCGCGCTTTATCCGAGTATCTGGGTGAGACTCCAGAAGATGCAGCTGGAATCATGCAAGATCTACAGAACCAATTCAGTATGCGAATTGGCGACCTTTGCCCGGAGTGTGGACAGGCGGCGCTAGTGAACGAAGAAGGATGCCGTAAGTGTTATGCTTGCGGTTATAGCGAGTGCTAAGATCGGTGCCCTGCTTAAGATACGAGTGGCCAAAGCCGATCATCAATTTATTCGATTAGCCAGAATGTAAAAGGCCAGGGCCATAGGCACTGCAGGGCGATAGTCCTGAGCGAATATTTAAACAAAACCCTGACCCGAAGGGGCAAAATTCCGAAAAGGGGGATGTGCCTAAAGGACATCCCTAAAGGAATTTTGAGGGTTTTGTCATTTAATAATATTCGGGATTTCCAGCGGGCTGAGACCCCGCTGTTTTTTTGGGGGAAACAGCCGGAATATACTACAGTTTGTGTTGTTGACTTTCTTGTCCTAGCCTTCCGTAGATTATGATTGAGAATATTGCGGACTTGAATACCCGGTCAGGATGTATTTCCGTAACAAAACAATGGGCAAACATGCAGGCGGGTGTTACTCACTTACGTTCGATTACTATAACTTGGGCCAGAAGCCCAAGCTCCAATAAAGACAGAGACCGAATGAATAGAGAGATGATATTTTAGGGTGCAAACATCTATAAAGGCTTTAATATAATAATTTCGATTTGTGATTTGCTCACAAAAGACAGCCGCTAGCTTAAGAAAAAGGGTATAGGTAGAAGATGGATGCAGCCTACACTGCATATAAACTGTTCCTTAATATAGAATTTGAAGTTATTTTAAGTGAAGTAAAACTGGTAAATAAAGAAAGAAGAATTTCCGCTTGACAAGAACACCGTATCTAAGCTAAGCTTTACTTGATATCCAAAACGTTTTGGATATAGCTACAATATTTGTTTGTATCCTGAAAGAAATTTGACTATGCCGGTTACTATTCGAGATGTTGCACGACGGTTAAATCTGTCTGTCACGACAGTTTCACGTGCGTTGGCCGGGTACGATGACGTTGCAGAAACAACCCGTCAGAGGGTAATAACTGCCGCGCGTGAAATGGGCTATATGCCTCAATACGCCGCGCGTCAGCTACGGCGTCAGCGCACTGAAACGATTGGAATAGTTTTCCCTACAATGGGTACCCGCTTTTCGGACCCATTTTTCGGTGAATTTATGGCTGGGGTTGGAGACGAAGCAAGCCGGCGGAATTACGATCTTCTAGTTTCAGTTGCTCCAGCCGGAAAATCCGAACAAGACAATTATCAGCGCCTGGTGAATTCTCGGCGAGTTGATGGATTTGTGTTAGCACGAATGCGGATTGAAGATTGGCGTATACGCTATCTTTTACATGAGGAAATACCTTTTGTTTCATTTGGACGAAGCGAGACAGATGAAAAGGCGCCCCACATTGGTGTTGATGGATGCGCCGGAATATGCGAATTAGTGAGACACCTTGTATCTCTGGGAAACCGGCGCATCGCATTTATCGGCGCTCCGCCTGTATTAACTCTATCTCGCGATCGCGAAGAAGGCTACCGCAAAGGAATGCGCGAGGCGGGGATTGATGTCGATCCTGATCTAATGTCTGTGAGCGATCTCACTAGCGCTGGTGGCTACGAAACCGCCAAGAAACTGCTTGATTATGATCCTCCGCCCACTGCCATTATTGGTGTAAATGATCTAACGGCATTAGGTGTAATCAGGGCCGCACAGGAACGCGGCTTAAGTGTGGGGGAAGATATTGCTATTGCCGGCTTCGATGGCATCGAAACCGGCAAGCATTGGCATCCGCCGCTAACAACGGTCTATCAACCTGTCTACGAAATCGGACGGCGGGTTTGCGATATGTTGGTAGCAATTATTGAGGGAAAAGAAACTATCCAGATCGAAACTTTGATTCAACCGAAATTGATCATCCGCCAATCGACCGTTCCCTAGAATCGTCTACACACTGGAGCGGTTGAGCGTAATAATCGAGGAAGACGGAAACTGCTGTTAAAAGATTAGTCAAAAGGACTAAGGTGGGCACATCACTGCCATAAGTCATTTTGCTCTTAAGTGTCATCATAGTCATTCCGCGAAGAAGTATAAGCAATTCGGATTCATGCAGCGGCGCCATATGAACACTTGATCATTCAGCTAGTAGAGGGTCCTCTGGCAAAATCGGTGTCTATCACGTTCCCAACGTGGAGGTTGTGCGAGCCAGTCAACGAGGCGAGATGTGCGGACGAGAGCGTTCGAGCAACGGCAGCTCATTCAGTTCTGTACTGATCTGAGCTTATTACCGGCAACTCGTTCTGAAGTGGCTATAAGCAAGATCGCATGACTCATATCACTGTTTTATTTCAGCACATTCACGATTTGACCACTTTATTTCCCTTTCATATAATGAATTTTATAAACAGCAGCGAAAGCTTCCTCCGTTTTCCATGCATTAGGTATTACTGTGGGAGTATACAAACATGAATTTAGCCAAATCTATGTGTATCCTACTTCTGACTTTTGCCATCCTAATTACAGCTTGCGCAAAGGTAACCAATGAGCCTCTTTTGACTGAGGGAACAGATGAGTTACTTAAGACTCCCATTGCAACCCTTACGGAACCACCCCC
This sequence comes from Anaerolineales bacterium, assembly GCA_030673085.1. GTDB lineage: Bacteria > Chloroflexota > Anaerolineae > Anaerolineales > E44-bin32 > JAFGNH01. The sequence goes on from DAOVFE010000031.1 coordinate 9,171, forward strand.
TGATCCATGTCAAGGTTGGCAGGAGGAAAAAGGGCTTATCGTTATTATCGCTTCAGAAGGAACGGATTCAGAGGATGATATAGAAGAGATCTCAGCGCTCTTGGCTGATGGTAACATTTGTCCGATTGTGACGATTGAGGGAGGAAAGGCCTTGCGGGTTTCGCCGAATGGGCGATGGCTCCTGTGGTTTGAGGGGGGTAACTTTCAAATTTATGACACATCTTCCGGGGAAACTAGCACTGTTTCATTGATCGGCGGACCAATGAACAATGGGTGGTCGCTTGCCTTTAACTCTGCAGAAACCAAGGTTGCGATCAGCCAGATTGACTGGTCCACAGAGCCCGGCGAAACGATGGCCACTCCTAAGGGGGCCTGGCGTCTGATTATTGTGGATCTGGAGAGCGGCGAGCAGGAAGTCATTCTGCGTGCCCCACCCAACTTGTTTCGTTTTTGGGGAAGAGATTTTTGGGCAAAAAGTATGAATAGGCATTTCTTCACTATCGTCGGTTGGTCACGGGCAACCGATGAACTCATCTTGGACCTTAAACGGTCGGTGCCTTTTGCAGAACCCGCTCCTGAAAGCGTATGGGCTATCAAAACTGACGGCAGCAGCGTCCGGCAATTAGTTGAAGGTCCTTTGGAAGTGGGGACCTCTTATTGGGGCAGGCCGGCGCTTTCGCCAGATGGTTCATATGTCTCCTACTTTCGTGGAAATAGCGAATATTGGTCGTTGTACACGGTTGACCTGGTCAGTGGGGAATTTTGGAGCACAGCTCTACCTAGGAATATTGCTGGTTTTGAGCATTACAGCCTAACCTGGCTTTTTGATAACGAACGGTTGAGCTACTTGGTCAGAATTAGCGACGATGCAGGCGAAACCGTTCTGCAAACATTAGTATCTGATTCTCATGGCGGTAGGAAGCAGTGGCTTGCATTTGAAGGCTCTAGCATGATGAGTTGGTGTTCAGAGGCCATGGCAGTATACAAGATTGAAGATGAGATCCATTACCGCGATTTTGATTCGCTCCGGGTAAATGTTTTAGCTGAGATTTCGAACAGCCGGATCGTGAGATGCTGGGTGGTGAAGTAGGGACGTTCAACTGGACTTCCTGGTGCGATATTGATATACGGATCGAAAGTAAATTATCAAGTATTGCGTATAGCCAGCGTCTTGCAAATACCAATGCTTAAAGTAAATGACAAACCCCCAAGATTCCTTTAGGGATGTCCTTTGGGCACATCCTCCATTGCGGGAATTTTACCTCTTCGGATGCAGGTTTTGTTTAAATATTCGCTCGGGACTAT
>DAOVFE010000295.1 GCA_030673085.1 Anaerolineales bacterium
ATATCCGAAATACAGGAATGGATAAACAGCGCCCAAAATTCGGTTCATGAGAAACAGAAGGCTCATGAGGCGCTGATATCCAAACGTGAACGGTTGGCGATGGTCGTGCAAGAACTTGAACCGGATCGAGATGCAATTAAGACCGAATCCGAGCGGAGAAGCTTGGACGATGTTCTGGAGGTCGAGAAGCGGCAAGAAGATGAATTGGAAGGCAGGCTCGATCGGGTAAACAAGGCATCAGAACAGGTGATAGAAGTCCGGAAAGGTCTGGCTGAGGTGGCTGTTTTCGAACAGCGTGACGATACACAGAAGAAATCGATGCAAGATGCTCATGAAGTGCTGCAGAAGAAGGAAGCGCTGGTTGCTGATCGCAAGAATCAGCTTGAAGGGCTGTTGGAACGAGCTACGGGACATAAAGAAACACGACCAAAATCACTTCGGCTTCAGAAAGCGCTGGTAATCGGAGGTGGGGCGATCGCAGTTGTAGGAATAATATCTTTGCTCTTTTTACCTCAGAGATTCGACATGCTGATAGGTCTTCCATTTTCTGCCGGGGGCACATTGATCAGTTTTGTAGGTTTAATATGGGGGCTGATTCTGTATATGCGAAGAGGCCCTGATTTCCAAGTCGAACTGGAGGAGGCTCAAAAGCGGATCGAGCAGGGCCACACGGCTTATAATGAAGCCGCCGAGATGCTCAATGAAAAGCTGACACCTTTGGGGTGCGAATCTTGGCAGGATTATCTGGAAAAACAGAAAAATTTTGACGATCTTAATAATGACTTGAGATCGGCCGAGGCTGCTCGTGATGCTGCATTGGGATCCGCAGAAACACTGGAAAGCTTGACTGAGCGGCTAAAGGAAACCAGGCGTAAGCGGAGAGATATCGATTCAAAATTGGAGGAGATAGCAGATATTCCTAAAATGACGGCGCCTGAATATCACAGGTTATCAAATAAGGTTGAATCACTGGAAAAGGAGAAGGGTGATCTGGAGAGCGACATCCAGCAGCTAGAATGGCGCTTGGAGTTAAAAGGACCAACCCTTGAGGATTTAAACCGATTGAATGAGCAACTTGCCGAAGCTCAGCGGGAATCGGAATATGCAATCGAGCGTTATCATGTTCTCAACCTGACGCTGGATGTCATGCAGAAGGCTCGGGAAGATACCATGCGTACGGCACAAGATGAGCTGGGACCGCGAATGAGCGCTTATGTAAAACGCTTGACTGGCGGCCGATATGACCATGTTGATGTCGATAAGAGACTGGCGCCGCAGGTAAGCCATCCATCCAAAGAAAGCGGGCCGATTGATGAGCGGGAACTAAGCACCGGAACCCGCGATCAAATCTACATGGCGGCCAGATTGGCGTTATGCGACTTGGTATTCGGTGAAACCCGGCCGCCCTTGTTGATGGATGACCCATTTGGCAAATTTGATTCGGAAAGGCGCGATCAGGCGCTAAAGCTGTGTCATGAGCTGTCTGCCGAGCGACAAATCATTCTTTTTACCTGCCACGACGCTTACGACAGCTATGCAGACCGGCTTATTGATTTGACACAGTCGAATTAGGTTAGGGGGCATAGGACAGAGTAACCAGGCGAATAGCCGCGCAGCAGATTTCATCACGAAACCACAATCGATACATAAGCAATAGGCCGCAAGGATGATTCCCTTTCGAAAGCAGAAACGCCCCGACGGGGCGCTTCTGTAGCAATCGTCATCATTCCTCGAGAGAAAACCGACTATAAGTACGATATTATGTAATCCAGAGACGTTGCATGCAGCGTCTCTGCATGAAGATCCAGCGCTAAACCGTCGTGCTCATCGCCGTAAGTGTCCTTCGCTATTAGCCCCGAAGGGGCTTTAGCTATGAGCCCGACCATTTATGGTGGGGCGTAGCGAGCGTGGATACGATAGCCGAATATGAAATACCGGCTAAAATCTATGTTCGATCGGCGCTAAACCGTCGTGCTCATCGCCGTAAGTGTCCTTCGTTATTAGCCCCGAAGAGGCTTTAGCTATGATCCCGACCATTTATGGTGGGGCGTAGCGAGCGTGGATACGATACCCGAATATGAAATACCGCCTACAATCTATGTTCGACCGGCGCTAAACCGTCGTGCTCATCGCCGTAAGTATCCTTCGTTATTAGCCCCGAATGGGCTTTAGCTATGAGCCCGACCATTCATGGTTGGGCGTTGGGGTCGTGTATACGATACCCGAATATGAAATACCGCCTACAATCTATGTTCGACCGGCGGTAAACTATCGCACTTATAGCTTAAGGACGATTAAGTGTCATTGGCCTTTGGCCGCAAAGGAGCTTTATAAACTATAGGAGGTGACGTCTTTAATAGTCCCATAATCTTTTACAGACAAAGATGTTTTTCAACCAACTCATATAGCCTGTAGTGGCGTATCAAAGCAAGCGTGGTTGAAGTCAGGTATTAATGCAGAAGGGGATGGAATGGCAGTGGGCGTGGGTTGAGATGGCGTGAATGTAGCGGGCGGTGGCGAGAATGGAGGAACAGCAGTGGGGGTCGGAGTCACATCTCCAATGCATGCTTGTATGCTAATGGCCCATAGAAAAATTGTAATCAATAAGCATAGAATTTGCCTGAATCGTATGTTCATTTGCCCTCAGGATACACGGATCAGGAGATTTGAGTTCATGTAAGAACAGACAACGGTGGGAAGAATTTCCTCAGCATGATTTAAAAAATGTTTGATCATAGGCTCGCTTATATACACAAAACAGGGCTCTATTGTCGAATTAAGTGCATCTCTAAGTAAATTATAACTTCATGTGAGCCTATTGAAGAAAATATGTTCAGAAAGTAGTTGAGGAATTCAAATTCAAGTCGGCGAAGACGCAAGTAAGATCATAACGGGTAAGGATGAGGCATATTAAAGTTGCTGAGGTAATATGGATTTACTGGTTTCGGGCACGGAACA
>DAOVFE010000010.1 GCA_030673085.1 Anaerolineales bacterium
GGGGTGTGGGCGAAGCCCACACCCTATATATATACTTACATCCCGTCGGCAAATGATTTCTCTTTTACAACACTCTTAAAAAATATCAATTTGACATTTAGAATTATCGGTTGATAATCTCAATGAGTATCTGGGGAAAAAAATACCTGGAGATGATGGTTTTTTCCTAAGGAAAATCTGTTTATGAGAGAGCGCTATCATTATGGCTGCATTTGAAAGTTGCTGAAAAATAGTGAACTTCTGAGGAATGAATACATGCTTGAAATAACTCATCTTCCCCTGCATACCATTGATGGCCGGCCCTTAGTCCATAAGTATTATCAGCAAAAGGAGCATACCGAGGGCCTGCTGATAGTTTTCCCTGGGAATCACTATGGCGTCGACGGCCCATTGCTCTATTATCCCATCCAGATCATGCAAGCGGCGGGGTGGGATACGCTGGCAGTCACTTATGGATATCAGTCAGCAATGCAGGATGTCTTTGAAATAAATATGGAGGATATGCTGAAGGAGTGTCGTTTAGCAATTAACACGGTGCTGAAAGCTCGGGAGTATCCCTTAATTGGCTTGATTGGCAAATCACTTGGGGCATGCGTTGTTGTGCATCTTTGCTCCAATGAGGAAAGGCTAGTAGAAGCTCGCGCCGTTTACCTCACGCCGCCAATTGGAACGCCATTCTTCGACACCGTTTTTCGAGCGACTAGTCAGCCGGCATACTTGGCGCTCGGCACAAAGGATCAGTTTTATCAGCCCGATTCGCTCGACGCATTACGGGCTGCTCGTCCGTTTGAGATTGATGTAATTGAAGACAGTGATCACAGCCTGGGGATAAAGGGGGACCTGGAGGCTTCAATAGCAGCGCTGCATCGGGTTGTGACAAAGACGTGTGATTTTATCCGCGGCGGGTAAGCAATTGACAAGCCCGGCTCATCAAAGAAGGGAGATGGGTCGTATACTAATATGTTGCCATTTGATCATTCTTTTAAGGAGCAGCACCCGTATTGAGGGATAGTGGTTGACGGATCGCAGTGATGCAGGGCAAGCCAGCATTAATAGTATTCAGGCCTAACGGTTATACTTTTCATATATCAGAGTCTGAATTTGAGGAGGATCGATGCTCCTGACAGCGGATATCGGCAATACAAACATTACCCTGGGAGTCTATCAGGGGGAAAAAAGAATAGGAGCCTGGCGATTGGCGACCGTGCATAATCGGATGCCGGATGAATATGGGCTACAGCTGCTTGGATTGCTGTCCCATGCTGGTTACGAGCCAAGCGACCTTAAGGGCATCTCCCTCGGTTCGGTCGTTCCGCCGCTTACGGGCACATTTATCCAGGCATGTGAACGATACCTGGAGTTACATCCGATGGTGATTAACGACGAAATCGAGACTGGGATACGCATTTGCTACCAGGATCCCGGGGCTGTGGGCGCTGACCGGATAGTAGATGCGGTGGCAGTAAAGCATTTATATGGAGGGCCGGCCTGCGTTGTTGATTTTGGAACCGCGACGACATTCGATGCGATTTCCTCCGAAGGAGACTATCTTGGCGGCGCGATTGCCCCCGGTGTGGGTATTGCCGCCGAAGCTCTCTTTCAGCGGGCTGCCAAGCTTCCTAGAGTTGAGCTGGCACGACCGCCATCTGTGATTGGCTGTAACACAGTGCATGCCATGCAGTCGGGTTTATTGTTCGGCTATGTCGGACTGGTTGAGGGAATGGTAGCGCGTTTTCGCAGTGAATTGGGGCCGGAAACTAAAGTCGTGGGAACAGGAGGATTGGTTGAGATTATTTCAGCTGAAACAGATGCAATCGATATTCAAGCTCCATGGCTTACTTTAGATGGTTTGCGCATTTTATGGGATATGAACCATTGAGAAAGTTTCAATTCATGAAAAGAGACTTTATTAACTATCCTCAGCCAGGCCGTTATTAATTCTGAAAGCGGTGAGGTAACTATAGCCCAGCAGGCTTAGAAGTGCCGGTTGCCTGCTGGGCTTTTTCTTTACAATACAAGCATCTTGATAGCGCAGGCGATGATCGTCAGGATTGCATCAAGGCTGCATCTTCAGCGCTGGACGTGCGGCGTCCTTCATCTACATTTACAAGAGTGAGCACGTATCCTCCGACGATGAAGAAAGCAACAATAATCAATACCGCCGGACGGCTGCTTCCAAAGGTAGCTACAGCAGCGGCAAAGACCAAGGGACCCAAAATCGCCGAGAACTTTTCCATTATCCCAAACAGCCCAAAGAACTCGCCGCTCTTGGAGGCCGGCGACATGCTGGCATACAAACTCCGGCTGAGGGCCTGGCTGCCTCCCTGAACGACAGAAACCATCCATGCCAGGAACCAGAACTCAATAACCGAATTAAGAAAGAAACCCCATATGGCAACTAAGGCATACATCAGTAGCGCCAATAGGATGCTGTTCTTGGTGTTCATATGTTCTGCAAGCCGGCTGAACAACGCTTGCCCAAGAAGGAGCGACAACAGCAGTCCGACAACTTCAATTCCGATGATTATGCCGATGATCATTCCCAGGTTGCTATGCCGGATCGGCGGCAGAACTTCAAGGCTGTGGATAGTCATGCGGGTGCCGGTGCTTTCCGGGCTTTTATCACCGGTGTTGATCAAACTTAAAATGTGCTCACCGGCGGCTGGCGCCATCAACGTCCGCGAAGCGCCGTAGCGCAAGGTTGAATGATAGGCATCGATGATCATCGGATCGCCGCTGTCTTCATCAATTAACGGCTGATTATCAAGCATAACTGCCCATGTGCCATAATCCGGTCCAATGCTGTAGCCGAGTTTTACCTTCTGACCATTGAAGGCAAAGTCGTAAAGCGACCCAGGGCTGGAGGAAATGGCAAAGGCAGCATCCTCTTTGGCCCCGATCTCATCTGCGGGAACAATTATTTCTTCCCAATCGCCTGTGTAGGTTAGAATCTCATCGGTTGACAAGTAACTGCCCTCGCCGACAGCGATAGCGGTATCTGGGAAAGGCGGCAGAGGGCCGCCGGTTACTGTCCCCGGCAGCATGCGGCATCCGAATACGCCGATTACGGGCAGGGCAATCATGTTAAAGATAATGAAAGCCAGGAAAATCGGGCGTCGTTTTTCTTTTATATCTGGAAGCCGGCCGAAAATGAGGCTGTATGGGATTCCAACGAACTGGACCATGAGCAGAGCCAGAATCATTTCAACGCTTCCAAATCCCAGCTCAGCCCCGTAGATAGCTGAAACGCCGATGATCGTGCCAATTCCATCGTTGTATATCAAAAAGGCCAGCAAGAACTTGAATAGATCACTGTAGTGACGAATATCCTTGAGTGTGTTGAAAAGCCGTTTGAAACTGACCGATATGACGGTTTCGCCCTTCGCGATGACAGCAGTAGCTGAAGGCGGTTCCGGCACTCGTAGAAATATTGGAATCGAAAATGCCGCCCACCAGATTCCAACGCTTAGAAATGAGAGCCGAGGCCCCCATGTGCCGGGGAGGAATTGAATCATGGCGATATTGATAGCCAGCAGCAGTCCTCCACCGAGATAGCCCATCGCATAACCCCGGGTGGAGACTTTGTCTTGATCTTCTTTTTTAGCAATGTGAGGTAACAAGGCGTCATAGAAAACATTAGCGGCGGTAAAACCAATTCTGCTCAGCACAAACAGAATCGAGGCCAACATCCAGTCGCCGGTGCTGATCAGGACCATTAATCCGGTCGAAACGGTGCCGACACAAACGAAGATCGATAGAAGGCGCTTTTTATTTCGTACTATATCAGAAATAGTACCAAGGATGGGCGACATCAAGGCGACGATGAAGAGCGAAACGCTTAGTCCAGCACTCCAATATGCAGTGGCGACTGCTGCACTGGGCAGGGTCGATCCAGCCACCTGGCTGTAATAAACTGGCAGCACTGCGGCCAGGATTGTTGTAGCGAAGGCTGAGTTCGCCCAATCGTACATCGTCCAGGCCCGGATGCGGCGTTTATATTCATGCTCGCTGACCCCCTCATAAGCGGTAGTGTTCATAGCGGTCATTTGCTTCTCCTTAGTGATTGCGAATCGGGGAATCGATTCGTAGATAGGATATTGCGCTGGCAAAGCGCCTTGCACTTGTATGGATTATAAGAGTATATTGCTTTTAAGTTCAAAGACAAACGAAAGAGCGGATTGAAAACATATTTGCCTATCAAAGAGTGGTTAAACTAAGGCAAATAATTCTCTAAATGAAATCCCGTAATTGAGATAAAGGAAGTCCATTATTAGTCAGTTTGCATATGCCCACCGCTTAGCGGTGTTAGCAGCTAATGGCATATAGAGGAATTATTGGGCTGTCGAAATGATTTAGTAGTATGCTAATATCGGTGATGAGTCTACTAAAAGAAGTAACGCCCTAAGGGAAAAAGGGGATATGCAGTTTCTAATTTCGGAGCCAGGCTTTTTTAGTGAAGCGAAGGATGAATATTAATCTTTGGGAAGGGAAGGCTAGCAATGTGCGATACGATGGTGGCAATGGGTAATGCAACTGCGGACGGGTCTGTTCTCTTTGCTAAGAACAGCGACCGGGAACCGAATGAAGCTCAAAGTCTAATCTTAATTCCACACGCCACACATGCCAACGGCAGCAAACTTAATTGTACCTATGTCGAAATTCCACAGGTAGAAGAGACAAATGCGATTCTATTGTCTCAACCGTGTTGGATCTGGGGCGGTGAAATAGGCGTAAATGAGCATGGCGTGGCTATTGGGAATGAGGCCGTTTTTACAAAGGTAGCCTACAAGAAAGATCCAGGATTGATTGGCATGGATTTTCTGCGTTTGGCGCTGGAAAGGGCGGCAACCGCCTATCAGGCAATGGAGGTTATTACTAAATTGCTTGAAACTTACGGTCAGGGCGGAAACTGTGGATTTGCTCATAAGCTTTATTACCATAACAGTTTCCTGATTGCAGATCGGAAAGAGGCCTGGGTGCTTGAAACCGCGGGACGTCAGTGGGCGGCCGAGCAAGTGCATGATGTGCGAAGTATCTCAAACGCAATTACCATCGGCAGTAAATGGGATTTGGCTTCAGATGGGCTGGTGGATTACGCTATAGAACAAAGATGGTGTAAGGGCAAAGACGATTTTGACTTTGGCCGCTGCTATTCTGATTTCCTCTACACTCGTTTTAGCGATGGCCGGAAACGGCAGCGCCGGACAAGCGAGCTATTGGAAATAAACAAGGGCCGGATCAGTGTGGCGACAATGATGGCGATCTTGCGAGATCATGGTCCGGATGCTAGCGCCGAGTGGACTCCAGGCCATGGGATAGCCGGCGCGGATGTGTGTATGCATGCTGGATTTGGCCCAATACGCGTTAGTCATACAACCGGATCGATGATTTCTCGACTAATGCCCCAGGTTGATACCCATTGGGTAACAGGCACATCAACGCCCTGCACTGGAATATTCAAGCCGGTTTGGATAGACGCCGGATTACCGGACCTTGGACCGATGCCTAGCGGCCACTATGATAAGGCTGCATTATGGTGGAGGCATGAAATATTGCATCGGGAAGTGCTGCGCGATTATGCCACTCGAATATCTCTCTATCGGGATGACCGCGATACTCTTGAGGATCGATTTCTTAGAGAGGCGGGGATACATGCAGCTAAGGGGGTGGAGGAACGAGCCGCTTTCTCCAGATCTTGCTTCATAGAAACCGATGAAGCCACTTCTGAATGGATTCATCGCGTGCGGGAGGCAGAGCTTAAAAGTCATCTGCCGGTCTATTATGCTTTGGCTTGGCGTGGTTTTAATCGAGAAGCTAGATTATCAGCAAATTGAATGGCGATTGAGACTGTTTTTTTATCGAGCATGGTTAATATGGAAAAACGCTCTGTACCGCAACGACCCGCCGATGATAATTAATTACGTAGTTCTGAAGTTCGGATTCAAGCTCTTTAAAGGCATCAGAGGACAGAATGGAATCCAATGTGCTGGCATCGGGGGATAGGAAACCGATGAGACGCAGGGGGTGCTCTCCATAGGCCGTATGCCAGGAATCGCAGAGCTTCAGACCCATAAACTCCATGGTTGGCAAAAGTATGCTCATTATATATTGGAAATATTCCTCTCGCTTATCGGGGATTGGATCGAAGCTGAGGAGCAGTTTAACCGATTTGCTCTCGTCCATTATTAGCCGCCATCAGATAATGAAGTGAATGAATGAAACGATAAGCGATTTAATCGTGACCAGGGTATAAAAAGTACGCCGGATGATACACCTGAAATCAGGTATAGATTGAAACCATTTCCAAAGAGCCCGGGCGATGAGTTCAACATCTCGCCTGGGAACACAAGCTGATAGGTATGCAGAATTACATGGATTTGATCTATGAGTCCACTGAAAAAAGCGGCTAACATTAGGAAAATGCCTATCTCGTATTTGGGCTTTTTTCAGTGCAATCATTTATAACCAATTATAATCGTTAAATTGCTATTTAGATTGCGGAGAAGAGCGATTCAATGATCACGGTAGCGATTCAGGCCGGAGGTCTTTCCCGTCGAATTGGACAAGATAAGGCGCTGCTTAAGCTTGCAGGCAAACCTCTGATCGAGCATATTCTCGACCGAGTGGAGGGGCTGGGCGATGAGATTTTAATCACCGCCAACCAAGCCGAAGCCTATGCCTACCTTGGCTGCCGTGTAGTGCAGGATCCGGTTTCAGGGGCAGGCGCCCTAACTGGTTTGCATACTGCGCTGAAGGCGGCGCAAGGCGAACATATTCTCGTCCTGGCTTGCGATATGCCCTTTATTCAGCGCAAGCTTTTAAAATATATGCTTTGTCGCGCCGATAAGGCCGATGTGATTATCCCTCATCGAGGAGAGCATTATGAACCATTCCATGCTGTCTATGCACGTGCTTGCCTTCCGGCCATCGAATCCGAACTAGCTTCATCAAGGCAGCGCGTACGTAGTTTCTTTCCCCGGGTAAGAGTTCTTGGCATAGGTGAGGAAATCCTCGATCGTATGGACCCACATGGTCTTAGTTTTTTCAATATCAACACTCTCCAGGATCTAGCCAGGGCTGAAATAATGCTGGCTGAAGGCCTTGATGATCTCGAGTCAATATAGATAAGGAGGGCGTTGATAAAGCTCCTTATCTACCACACTCTTTTTCTCGAAAGCTTGTTTTTCTATATCCTCATGCGCAATGTGGCCAAAAGAACCGACAGGCGCCAGGTGTAAATAGATTGTAGCAAGGCTGGAAAGTTTTAGCTGTTATCGAATCAGGCCAGATAACTGATCTAGCGGGTAAAAAAATGCAGGACAGACATCTAGATGAGGGGGGCACCCAGATGTCTGCCTGTGATCGTTACTATACCCAGAAAGCCGCTATGCGTCAAGGGATGGCGAGCCCATGTTTGCGTTGCGGAGTCTAATAAAATTGAATTGAACAAACGGCATAAATACTAAGCATTTGAATTTTTTCCGGCGGCTAATTTTCAGGGGAACCTTAAGTATCTGGAGATATAGAGCAAGCCGGAATCTCCGTAAATGGCTTGCACCAGGTTACTTGAAGATATTATCTTTCTTTGATGTCGGCCAGGAAAGCATCCACGATTTCTAAGAGCTGGTCTTGATTACGATAGCACCGGACCACCATCCCCGGTGAGCTATTGCCGGTTATCATTTTTGATACTATAGCGCCTTGACGGTAACAAGATAGGACCGATTTGTTCAGGCTTAGGGCGTAGGCAATTTCGTAACCGACACCATGTGAGGGGGTGCTGACTTCGGCGATTACCGCATCGCAGGCTTGAATCCATTTAATGTCGCGCAGATATACGCTGGCGGGATCGACAATCTTTTCCAGGTTCATTACCTCGGACCGGGCGAGGTGGGCAGTTGGCACTTTGTGGCCTTGAGCGAGTAAGTGCTCGACAATTTCGGCGTAAACGGCTTCGTCCTTACGTCCCCCGGTCAGGGAGCAAGAAAAGTAAATATTCATTAGCTTCTCGTCGGGCAATTTGATTTAGCCGCAATCCGGATTTACTGCTTGCCGATGGGATGCTATATATGGGGTGGAAGCGTAGCTTCCACCCCATATATAACACACTCTTTTACGGGCAAATATGTTTTTCAACATCCTCATGATACCATGCTTGACTTCAATGAAAAAAGCCTAAATGCTAGAAGGGGAAAGATATATATGGTATGTGAATTTTGGCCATACACCTCATATACCGCTAAAAGTGCTGACCTTTTAGGATAGCACCATTTTCCTTAATATCGGATATTATGGGAAAAAGTCAGAATACCCGCAGCTTTCTGCGGGGATGAATGGCAAACGGGGGTTTGGGGGATGCCGCCATATATTGGCTTTTTCCTTGGAAGATACCCCGCAGCTTGCTGCAGAGCATCTTCACTTTCAGCAGACTCATTCCTGCAAATATGAAATTCGACTTAAAAACTAACCCTGAGATGCCAACGGAGAAGACGGCTTTACATGCGAATTGAATTAACAAGATGTAGATAACATTCACCTAAGATAGACAAATTATTGTTATAGAGATTAAATGACAAAGCAATTGGGTACAGCGCCGCCGAGGGCTATGCTTTCATGGAAAAAGCACCGTAGTATATTGCGGGGCTTTTTCACTTTCTCGGATGCCGAGGAAGGGTTATCGCTGCCGGGCTTTAAGGATAGCGGCTTAGGCTTGATTTTGGATGGTCGAATAAAAACGATGTTTCCGTTATGAACGGAGCTCCGCCTCTAGTTCCTGAGTTAGAGCCTTCAGGATCCTTTTCCGGATTTTAGCAACCTCGTTGTCTGTGAGCGTGCGATCGGATGCCTGATAGACCAGCGAATACGCCAGGCTCTTTCGTCCCGCCCCTATCTGTGCGCCACGGTAGACATCGAATAATCGAAGCTCAGTAACGATTGGCCGGCCCGCACGAAGGATTACCTGCTCTATTTCCTTGGCAGGAATTGATTCATCGACAACGATAGCCAGATCTTCAAGGGCCGGCGGGAAAATGGGCACAGGTTCGGTAATATATGTTGTAGGCATCTTATTAAAAATAAGATCGAGATTAAAATCAGCCGCCAACAGCGGCGCCGACAATCCATAACGCTCGGCCACCAGTGGATGCAGCTCTCCCATGCTGCCTACTAATTGATCATCAAGCAGGACATCAGCGCACTTTCCGGGATGAAAGACCGGATGCTTAGCGGATTGGTATCGGACCGATTCGAAATGCATTGCGGCAAACATGGATGCGATCAAGCCTTTGAGATCGTAGAAATCCATCTGGTTGCTGTCACCATCCTGCCAACAAGCAGGCGCTCGGCGGCCAGTTAGTGTTATAATCAACCGAAGCAGTTCCTCTGGCAACGCCTTCTCTGCGTAAGCCATGTAGATTGGCCCGATCTCAAAAAGGGCAATCTGATCGCGCACTCTGTTATTTTGCTCAACACTTTCAAGTACGCTGGCAAGCAAGCTATGGCGCATAACGATACGGCTGTTTGAAATCGGGTTGGCCAGGCGAACATAGGCTTGCTCATCCGGAGGTGTCTCATCGACGAATAGGCGTGCTTCGCGTTCGGGAGAAGTCAGACGATAGGTAATGACTTCCTGTAAGCCAAGGCTGACCAATAGATCGCGCAGTTGCTCTTCTCGTTCCAGAGTTGGATTGCCGTACTGTGGTGGAATAATGTCTGATATCTGGGTCTCCGGAATGCGATCATAACCGTAGATTCGGGCGATTTCCTCCATTAAGTCAGCTTTGCCAATAACACCCTGACTAATGTCGAGCCGGTGATCGGGGACGGTGGCGCGCACATTCTCCTTGTCGACATCGACTGAAAATTCAAGGCGCCGGAGGATATCAGCCATCTCAGATGGCGAGAGATTAATTCCCAAACAGCGGCGAACATCGGTTGGTGTAATGGTGATAGTAATCAGCTCTGGCGGCGACGGGTAATTATCGATCAATCCCTTAGCAATTGTTCCGCCAGCGAGCTGTTGCATGAGAGACAGGCATTGGCGGATGCCGCGTTCGGCCATCGCCGGGTGAATGCCACGTGAGAAGCGATAGGCGGCTTCCGATGAAAGTTTTTGTGCAGCGATGGTTTGGCGGATGTTGATGAAGTTCCAGGCAGCGCCTTCAAGTAGGACATTGCGGGTTTGCTGATTGACTTCAGTCTCAGTGCCACCCATTACACCCGCGATCGACAAAGCGCCGGCTGTGTCGGCGACCAGAACCGAAAATTCATCGAGCGAACGTTCGACTTCATCAAGGGTTGTCAGCCGCTCATCTGGTTCTGGAAGGCGGGTGATGATGGTTGGCGGTTTACCCCCGGCGCGCTGGCATAGGATGTCATAGTCAAAGGCGTGCAAGGGCTCGCCGATTTCCAGCATTGCATAGTTTGTAGCATCGACGATGTTATTGATTGGTCGCATTCCTGCCAGACGGAGCCGGAGTTGAACCCAGTAAGGGCTGGGTTTGACTTCAATATCCTCGATCAGACCAAGTATAAAGCGAGGGTTGAGATTTGGCTCACGAATCTCAACGCTGGCCCGGCCTTTAATTGGCGCCCCCTCCCAAGGGACTTTATAAGAAGGCGGCTTGAGCTTTTTACCTGTAAGCGCTGCCACCTCGCGGGCGACTCCGAGAATGTTGGCGTTGCGGGCAATATTGGGCGTAATAGCGATATCAAATACGGCATCGCCAATGAAATCGACCAGCGGCAGGCCAACCGGCGTATCATCATCGAAGACGATGATGCCCTCACATTCCTCAGAAATGCCCAACTCCTTTTCTGAGCAGACCATTGATCGAGATTCGATTCCGCGGATCTTAGTACGCTTAAGGGTGGTTAAAATCCATCCAGGTTTATGGCCATCGTATAGACGGGCACCCTGACGGGCGTAAGCCACTTTAAGCGGCTTATCAAGCGGTCCCTTGCCTTTGAATTGGAAAAGGTTCGGAGCGCCAGTTAGTGCGATCTCTTCAGTCTTCCCATCGCTCAGACGGACTAGAACCAAGCGGTCGGCGTTTGGATGGGGCATAACTTCAAGAATCTCTGCAATCACAAACTTTTCGCGATCCCAGGGCAGTCCGGAGCTCTTCATCTGGCTGCTATCTTTTGGCATAGGCAACCCGATGTATTTAATTTCTTCCACTTCAAGACCGGCCAGGGTAAGTCGTTTGGCAAGTTCCTCGATGGGAAGGTCAATCTCAACGAAATCTTTTAGCCAGGAAAGTGGTACTTTCATGCTTTAATCCTCTTTTTTAGGCTACTATATGCATTGATACCTTGTAGCAGGTTGATGCGGAGATCGGGCATTTAAAATTGCTCCAGGAAGCGGAGATCATTTCTCCAGAAATATCGAATATCATGAATTTGGCGTTTAAGCATGGTCATTCGTTCGGGTCCCATACCGAAGGCAAAGCCAGAGAATTCTTCCGGGTCGTAGCCGCCGTTTTGAAGAACTAACGGATGCACCATGCCGCAGCCAAGGATCTCGAGCCAGCCGGTATCCTTGCAGACAGAGCAGCCTTCGCCGCCGCAGATGAAACATTCGACATCCATCTCTGCCGATGGTTCAGTGAATGGAAAGTGCGAAGCCCTAAAACGTGTGGCTGCATTCTGGCTAAAGAAGCGGCTGGCAAAGGCCATTAGCGTTCCCTTCAGGTCGGCGAAAGTAATATTGTGCCCAATTGCAAGGCCCTCGATCTGATTAAACTGGATTTCGGAACGAGCCGAAATCTGCTCATATCGATAGCACATTCCGGGCAGGATTACGCGGATCGGCTCGGGAGCGCGCTCACGCATGACATGAATTTGTCCCGGGGAAGTTTGCGTCCGGAGGATGATGCCGGATCGAGTTGTATAGAAGGTATCCCACATGTCACGAGCAGGGTGATACGCGGGCATATTGAGCAATCCGAAATTATATTCATCGGTTTCGACTTCGCGCGAATGATAAATCTGGAAGCCCATTTCAGCCCATATCCGGAAGAGCTGACGCAATGTTTGAGTGGCCGGGTGAAGACGTCCTTTCAGCCGAGGACGGCCAGGGAGAGTCACATCCAGATGTTCTTGAACCAGGCTTTGCGCTAATGCTTTTTTATGCAGCGTATTAGCTTGCTCTTCATAGGCAGCTACAAGCGCGTTCTTGACTTCATTAGCTCGCCGACCGATTTGAGGGCGCTCTTCTTTGCTAGCCTTGGGCAAATCTTGCAGCACTTCAGCAAGCTCCGCCGAGCGGCCAAGGTATTTGACTTTCCAGGCCTGCAGTGCGGCTGGATCATTGATGGACTCTAGATTGGTCAGGGCTTGAGCTTTAATTCTATCTAATCGTTTTAACATCATGTTTCCTCTTAGAAAATATCCTCAAGGGCGGCGGGCGGAATGATTGAAGGGCTCAAACATTGCTTGCAATGAGATGCTGCCTTCAATACTTTTCGGCAAAATTGTCAACCACTAGAATTCTATTGGATTGCTTAAAATAAAAGCTCCCTTCCGGTAAAGGGACGGGAGGAATTTTCCGCGGTACCACCCTTCTTGACCTTGATAGGCCCACTCATTAAGCCGACGGCAAATACGATCGGCTCCTCTCTGATAACGGTGAGGGTCCGGCCCGAACTACAAGCCCTGTTTAGGGCGTTCCCCCGGGCGGCTCGAGAGGGAACTTCAACGAGTTTCGATTGAGCCGGGGTTTCAGCCATGCCCCGGCCTCTCTGGTGATTTCTGCCCGCCTACTTTCCTCTGTCAAAGCATTTATATTGCTATTTTCATCTATTATCCACGATTTGACATGCCTGTCAATAACCCGCTTGAGAGTGTTGAAAAGATAAATCATGGGAAAAAGCCAGGAAACCCAACAGCTTGATACCATGAAAGCGTTCCTCGCTTTCTGCTAAACTGAGAGTTATCGGAAAACTCAGTACAGAGAAGGAGGAACGCCATGTATACATTCTACCTTGGTATTGACCTTCATCTGAAGAGGACTTATGTGGTTCTCATGGATGAAAGGGGGGAGGTAATCGATCAACGCCGATTGCCAAACGATTCGGTGAGAGATTATCTCACCCATAAGGTTCCCAGAGAAACATATGCGGTTCTGGAGGCGACCCGCAATTGGCCTTTCATGTACGATCTTCTATCAGAGCATGTGGAACGGGTCGAATTGGCCCATCCAAAGAAGCTAAAGGCTATCGCTTCTGCGGCAGTGAAGACGGATCAGATTGATGCAAAAGTACTGGCTAATCTGGCACGCATGAACTATCTTCCAATTGCATATGCTGCTCCAGCGAAGATCCGCGATCTGCGCCTTTGGACACGGCACCGAGAGTGGTTGATTGGCCAGCGCACCCAATCCAAGAACCGCATTCAAGCGGCATTGGCGACCTATAATCTGGTCTCTCCGGTTACGGATCTTTTCGGAGTAAAAGGTCGGCAGTTTTTGAAGGAAGTCATGGAAAAACGACTGCGGTCTGCGGCTTCACGAGTGGTTGCGGACAACCTGAGAGTGATCGATCAGCTTGATGAGAGGATCCAAGCTCTTAAAGAAGACCTTCCGCTTGGCCCGGAACAGGAAAAGATTGTGAAACTGCTGCAGACGGTACCTGGGATCGGCAGAGTGCATGCCATCACAATACTGGCTGAGATCGGAGATATCCAGCGCTTCAACAATCCAAAGGCCTTGTGCAATTGGTCAGGTCTGACGCCGCGTGTGCGAAAAAGTGATCGCATTGAACACCATGGAAAGATCAGCAAACAGGGCTCGCCCTACTTGAGATCAGCCATGGTGCGAGCAGCAATGGTGGCAGCTCGCGTGAGCCCAAGATGGCTGAAAGTCTATGAGAGGCTGAGCCCACGTTGCGGCAAACGAGCGGCAAGAGTTGCAGTTGGTCGCCGTCTGTTGACCGTGGTTTACTATATGTTGAAGAATGGGCAACCCTACCAAGAGAATTATGAGCAGATCAAGCGCTGAACCGGGGAACCTGACCCACAGCATGGGCACTTAGAAGCCGCCAGCTTGATGAGGACCCCGGCTCTGATCGGACGCTATCATGGTGCTGGGTCTGAGGAAGAGACCCGATTGCTAATCAAGCAATCCGAGCACGATTAGATGCATTGACTGAGTCCGCAGTGGACGCGTGAAAGGACTCCTTAAATGAACCCGTGTTGTAGTTGCGATCACTGCGACTTAGAGGCTTAAGATCTGCAATAATTCAAAATCAAAGAAGCAGAGAGCAAGGTTTGTAATGAAAACGTCTTGCAACCTCCGAGTTCGCCTATTATTGGTGATGTGAGGATTTCCTCTTGACAAACGCTTTCTTAGATGCTGTGGGGATGAGTAGAAAGTGCGAGTTTGGGAGCTACCGCCCCATGGAAAAAGCCAGGAAACCCAACAACTTGCTGTAGGGATGAGTGGAAAGTGTGGTTTGGGAGCTACCGCCCTCATTTATGGCTTTTTCCTATCTTTTCAACACCCTCTTCCGAGACAGGTTGGATAAGGCGGTATCAATTGATTACCAGAATCTCACATTGGATGAAGCGAAATATGGAGGATGTGTCATCCCTAAAAACGGAACTTACTTGACTATTAATACGCGCAGCGAAAGCCCAGGTTATTTATTGCTTGAGAAGGATCGCGCCACGACCGATTGGCAGCTCGGAAACTTAGCAGTATCCCTTTATAGGTGCCTTCAAGCCAAGAGCCGCCCCGGATAACGCGGGCGTTGCCAGCATCAGGTCCCGGCGGATTCTGATCTGGAGCCTCATCGTAGTATCGGACCACATACCAATCAGCAGTCCACTCCCAGACGTTTCCAGCCGTATCAAGCACGCCATAGGGGCTTGCGCCGGGAGGATAGGAACCGATCATAGAGGTATCGGCATAGCCGTCGTCGTACTTTGGGTTGTGATATATAAACGAGCAATTAATATCACAAAAATTAAGGCGATTGTCACGGCCGCCTGTTTCTGGAGAGCTAATCCATCCCCATGGATAACGACGGCCATCCGTGCCCCGAGCCGCTTTTTCCCATTCGGCCTCGGTTGGCAAGCGCCGTCCAGCCCACGAGCAATAATCCTGTGCCTGATACCAGGAGGTGAAAATCACCGGGTAATTGGCATAATCCCGATTGTCATAATAGGAATGGCGCGTAGCAGATCCGGTATATAAGGGCGGCTGGCATGCACCATCTTCAACACAAAATGCATACATGGCGTTGCTGACTTCGGTCTGATCGATCCAGAATCCATCCAGAGTGATTTTCTTATAGGGGCGTTCATCTGGCTCTCCGGGGATGAAATCATACCTTGAGCCGCGCCAGAATGACCCGGGCTGGATATATACCAACGTCATGCCATCGATTGGTGCGGTCCATGTATCGCCGGAGATTGGAGAGTCGGGCAGGGTCTCGAAATTGGGCAATCGCGGCGTGGAAGCGGGAGTTGGACTGGGCGTCGCCGTGGGCGTTGGCGGGGCTGTTCCTGGTAAGGATGTGGCCGAAGCCGAGATGGCCTTCGCGGTGGCGGATGCTGATTGGAGAGTCAATCTGATGTCAGGGGTGGTTGACGCTGGATTTGGATTGCAGGAGACGATAGCTATTGTCAGGTACATAAATGCCATGGATTGCATGACTATGTGGACAAAATGCATCATGTTTCCTGATAATGAAGCTGACTTTCCCTTTGCATCAAGGTCCATAGTGGCATAATCATAACATCCTAAGCGTTGATGATGAAGAGGGTGTTGAAAAGGAAAAATCATCTCCCCGCCGTTTTATTCGATTAGCCAGAATACCCCTCAGCTTGCTTAGGGGATGAATGGCCAGGGCCGTA